>CAZOAS010000026.1:14147-16382 GCA_964577745.1 uncultured Fervidobacterium sp. | reverse complement strand
AAAAATCGAATGGTCAGTTGATATAAGATAACACTTGTTTGTGGAGATTTGGTACTGAAGTGCGTTTTACCAAAGCATAATGGTGAGTTTGTTTGAATCGACGGGTGTAAATGTGATAAGTGAAGAAGAGAGTGCAGGAGGAAGGGCGTATGGTGTTGTTAGATTTAATGGGTTGGTGTATATATTTGAGTTGAAGGTGGACAAAAGTGCAAAAGAAGCACTTGAGAAAATAGAAGTAAAAGGATACTATGAACCGTACAAAAGGAAAGAGGTATTTTGATAGGCGTTAATATTTCAAGTGAGACAGGAATGATAGAAGAATTCGTGTATGAGAAAGTTTAATTGGTATTTATTTTGAAAGATTAAAAACGGTGGGATTTAAGTCCCACCATTTCTATTGTATTTTTTCAATCTCCTCAAGCATGTTTTTGAGTGAGAGTAAATCTGAGATTATATCATCTATCGACGCGAATATGGAGATTAGTCGTGAGAAGGATTTTCGGTCGATTGATTCGAAGAGTTTTTCAAGGCTGTGCATTTTGTCTTTACAGTATTCATAAATACTTGGTACTTTTTGTGTTAGTACACTGTTGAGGTGTTCTATTTCGTCAAGTAATAAGTGTGTTCGTTCGAGTGTGACGTTGGATAGGTCGAATAAAAATATGAAAGGTTGTGGCATGGAGAATGTAATTTGTGTGCGTTCGGAAAATTTTTTAAGTTCTATGTATGCAATCATCTCAAGTATTATTTCAAATCTTTTGTCTTGGAAGTATTGGCGATTTTCAATTATGTATTGACTGCACAAATAAACCAAGAATTCGATGTTGTTGGGTGTGTTTTCTAATTTTAGTAAGTTTGGATGAGCAAGGGATGATTGATACATCTGTCTGAGTGATATTGTGTTGGAGATTTTGTATTTTTCAAATGTGCCTTCGGTGAATTCTGTTAGGTATTCTTTTGGGATGTCTATGTCATCGAATTCTAATATAGTGAGCAACATATCTTCCAGTTTCTCCAAACCTTTGAATTTTGGATGGACTCCGAGTAAGTTCACAATTGTCAGTGAGTGGAGGTCTATATACTTTTGGTTGTTGATTTCAATAATCACTGGAGCATAGTAATCTATCAGTTCGTTAAATGAGAAGTTAGGATCAAAGTATACGCGCATAACGCCCCCTTATCTTCCCTCTTGCCTTTGGTTGTATTCCTCAGAGTCTAAAGTGCTTCGCGTCTTTCTCTCAGTGTGTAAACGTACGCAAGGACTTCTGCAACTGCTTTGTAGAGTTTTTCCGGTATGATTTCACCAACTTCTGTGTTGTAATATATTTCTCTTGCAAGTTTTGGGTTTCTAACTATTGGTACGTCGTTTTCACGGGCTATGTCTATTATTCTCAGTGCTATTTTATCAGTTCCTTTGGCAACAAGTAAAGGTGCAAAGTCTTCGTCTGGGTCGTATTTTAACGCGCATGCAAAGTGTGTTGGGTTAGTTATTACAACGCTTGCTTTTGGCACTTCTTGCATCATTCTGTGCATTGCGTATTGCATCATGATTTGTCTTTGTTTTCTCTTAATTTCCGGGTTTCCTTCTATTTCTTTGAATTCTTCTTTTACTTCTTGCTTTGTCATTTTGATATTCTGTTCGTATTCGTATTTTGAATAGTAATAGTCCGCTATGGAGACAATAATGAGTGCTATACCACATTTGATTATCAGTTCAGTTAAGACACTCCAAATAATTAACGTACCATCGATTAGACTGCTATCTGATGTTATCATCACTTTGTTGAAGTTACCTTTTAGGACGCTGTAACCGACGAAACCTATTATCGCAAGTTTTAGTATTGCTTTTGCAAGTTCAAAGAGTGAGCGTAGTGAAAACATTCGTTTTAAACCGGAAATCGGATTGATTCGGTTAAAGTCGAATTTCAACGGCTTCAATGTGAAGAGAAATCTTGTTTGTAAAAAGCCGATGATAAGTGAAAATAATGCCGTACCGAGTACGAGTATAGATGTGACAGCAAGTGCAGGTTTGAATGTCTGACCTGCGTATATGAGAAAGTCTTCGAGTGACCTAATATCTGTATCTGAGATTTCAAATACCATCTGAGTGCTTGATATCAACGTATCTATCAATTTTTTGCCTAAAAAAAGAAATAATATTGAGGCAAACAAAAAGCCAAGCCCAGAGATGAATTCTCTTGAGATTGGTACTTGACCTTCTTCACGAGCTTTTTG
>CAZOAS010000026.1:7879-14047 GCA_964577745.1 uncultured Fervidobacterium sp. | reverse complement strand
GCCCAGAGATGAATTCTCTTGAGATTGGTACTTGACCTTCTTCACGAGCTTTTTGACGTTTTCTTGGTGTTGCTTTTTCTGTCTTATCGGGGTCTGCAAAAAGTTGGATGTTTATCTTAAGTCCAGTTATATTCCCAATAGTTTGTCCAGATATGGTCCAAGTTTTTCTATCATTCTGCTTATCAGTTCTATCCATACGGGTATCATCCCCACCAAAAGAAGAAACATTATCATTGTACTTGCCGGCATCGCAACCATGAATACGTTCATCTGTGGTACGAGTCTTGAGAGTAGTCCAAAAAGTACGTTTATCAAAAACATCAGTCCTATTATCGGTAATGTAATTTGCAATGATAATAAGAACGCGTCCATGAAGAGCGTGAAATATTGACTTTGGATTTCTTTGAATGGCATGTCTGTAATTACAAGTGGAAATCTCTGTATAGATTTTATCACACTTTCGTAAATTAACAAATGACCTTTTAGAGAAACGAAAACGTAAACGGAAATTAAATATACAAATTCGCTTGTGAGTGGTGATTCTTCCATTGTTGGGTCGAGTGAACCGCTCACGTTGAATCCTGACTGAATACCAAATATTTCACTTCCCACGTATACAGCACTGACAATAGTGTATGCCATAAGTCCGATTAGAAAGCCAACGAAGAAGTTAAAAAGAATGGAAGCAACAAGTGTGGAGAGTGGTAATGTAATGGGTACCATAATGTTTACCATTGGAAGTGTTACATAGCTTAGAGCGAGTAAGAGTATGACCATAATCTCCAATGGTAGAGAGAAACCTGCAAACATTGGAGCGATGACCATCATTCCTGTAAGTCTTGATATTATCAGTCCAAAACTTAGAGCGTAGCGTTGCAATAGTGCATATATGTCTATAATGCAACACCTCTATTTTTTCATTTTTTCGAAGGTAATGTATGGTAATTGTAGAGCACTTTTTGGTTTGGTTTGTCGTTGTAATATGGTCTTGTGCAGTGCGTACATCCGGATGTTAGGAATGCTAAGTGTATGTCTTTTGTATCGTAGCTTATATTTGAGATGTAACCATCTTTGTCAAATTCAACGATAGGGTTGGTGCTTTCGTTGAAAATTAAATAGCGAAGAATTTGGATTTTTCTGTATCTTTCCAATTTAGGTGGTTTATCGTGTTGTAACTTGGTGCCTTTAACAGGTGTAAATGCAAATAAAGCCACTTCGACGTTCAGATTTTTCATTTTTTTGAATACGTTGAATAATTCTATGTCATTTTCGCCAAGTCCAACGATGATGTGTGTTGTTATTCTTCCCGGGTATTTCTGTGCACCGTATTCAATTAGCGATAGTGTGTAATTGAGTGTCCAGCCACGGTATTGTTTGTGTAACTCTGGATTTACACAATCTATCGCTATTCCAAGTTGGTCTATGCCGTTTTTCAAAAATGTATCGATTTCGTCTTTACCAGATACACGTGTTGAGACCGATATGAGTACGTTTTTGTCTGTTTTTCTGATTTCACTTACTATGCTTAGTATATCATCTGCGTATCCTTTATAATTCACCGTTTGGATACATATTCTTTTGAATAGATTAGTGTTTTTTAGTAATTTTTCCATGTCTATTTCTTTCCAGATGATTCTTGATAAGTAAGATGAATCGGTTATTGAGCCTCTGGCGTGTGTACAGTAAGCACAGTCGTACATGCATTTTCCATCGAGCATAAGATAAGCTGTTGGCATTTCATCTGGTATGTTTTTGCCGTTCAGAAGTTTCCAAGTCCAATAGGATGCTCTCAATATCATGAAGCCATACCTTCCTTGGCGAACTGTATTTCGTAAAGTTTGTAATATGCACCCTTTCTGCGAAGCAATTCAACGTGTCTGCCTTGCTCTGCTATTTGACCATCGGCAACGACGATTATTCTATCAGCTTCAACAACGGTTGAGAGTCGGTGGGCTATCATGATAACTGTGTTATCTTTTGCCAATTCCCTAACGGCTTGTTGGATTCTATGTTCTGTTTCAACGTCTATGTTGCTCGTTGCTTCATCGAGTATGAATATCTTAGCACCGAATAATACAGATCTTGCTAGTGCAATTAATTGTCTTTCGCCTGCAGATATACCTTTACCACGTTCAACGATTTTTGTATGGATTCCATTGGGTAACCTTTGTATTATATCAAGTGCACGCACTTTTTCAAGTGCACGATATACTTCTTCTTCAGAGATTTCTTCGTGGAACAATCTTATGTTATCGAGTAACGTTCCACTGAAAAGTACCACATCTTGTGGAACAGCAGAAACGTGTTTTCTAAGCATTTGTAAATCGTATTCTTCAAGTGGTACATCATCAATTGTTATAACGCCTTTTTGTGGTCTGTACATGCCGTTGATAAGGTTCATTATTGTTGTCTTACCTGCGCCGGTTTCACCTACTATGGCAACAAGTTCTCCCGGGTGGAATTCAACGTTTATATCCTTTAATATCCAACGTTTGTTGTCGTATGTAAACCAAAGGTTTTTGAATTCTATCTTTCCATGAGTTATTTCTGATTTACCGCCTTTTGTTTCTTCTTCGGTCTTTTCATCAAGTAATGCAAATATCTTTTCTGCACTTGCCGTTGTGTTCTGAATGATATCGTACTTTTCAGACAAATCTTCGATAGGTCTCATGAATGTATCTATGTACGAAACAAATGCAAACAAATCACCGAAGTTCAATATTTTACCAAGTATGTATTTTGAACCAAACCAGATGATGAGTGACATCGTTAGATAGTACAAAAAGTTTATGAGTGGTCTGAAGATACCGAATACATAAAGTTGGTTCATCCTTGACTTGAAAAGCTCACGGTTGATTTTATCGAATTCTTCTCTTTTGAAATCCTCTGCGTTGAATAACTTTGTAACAGGCATACCTGCAAGGTTTTCTGCTATGTACGCATTTACTTTTGCAATACCATTTCTAACTGCTCTGTAAGCTCTTATATCGAAATACCTGAACACGGTCATGGCGATGATTATAAGTGGGAATACGTATATTATATCAAGGAAAAGCCTTGAGCTTATACGCCACATCATGAAGATGACACCAGCTAATAAAAATACATCATTTACAATACTTGTTATGACCGATGTGAAGAACTCCTGTATATTCTGTGTATCGCTCGTTATCCTTGTCGTTATCTGACCACTTGGATGTCTATCGAAGAACGACATTGGTAATCTTAAAACATGGTCATACAGTTGTCTTCGTATATCGTACACAACACGACCACCTATGTAAGTGGTGACGAGTATTGAAAGATATTCGAATAAGAAAATACCACTTGAAACTAGTAAAAACATCATACCTTGCTTTGCTATGCCTGATAACCTTTCCGATGTAGATAGAGTTTCGGAAAGTATGTACGAATTTATCGCCTTACGCACTATTTGGGGTGGTAAGAGCGTTAAGTAAGTTAATGTGAGCACGATTACAATTGACAAAATCAACAAATGTATGTAAGGGAACGCATACCTAAGCATTCTAAGGAAAATAGATTTATTTTTGTGCTTGTTCTTTCGAGTTTCTTTTTGCTCGATATTTGCTTCCAACGTCATTCACCTCTTACGTTTTATTCGAATTCTATCTTTCCAGTTATCTTCGATTTGTAGCATCGTTCATCTGCAAGTTTCAAAACCTTGGTTATTTCCCCTTCCAATGGATATATGGCAACTCCTGCGGAGAATGTGTTACCTGTTGATTGTTCGAAACACTCGTGAATCCTTTTAATTATTCTTTCAACAATATCACGGTCAGTGGTGTTAAGAATAATAACAGCTTCATCGCCACCGTATCTGAACGCATAATCTATCTTTCTGATGTTCATGTTTATGCATTTTCCGAATTTTTTGAGTAATTCATCACCCTTTTCATGACCATACATGTCGTTGACCATCTTAAATTTGTTCAAATCTATGAAAACAAGTGAGAAATTGCTCATTTGTATATTCTGAACAAATTCCTCAAAGATTCTGCGTGTTTTGAGGTTAGTTAATGCATCTATTTCAGCTTTCTCCTTGATTGACTCAAAAAATTTTCTGTTCTCTATCACGAGTGCCATCTGATGTGCAAGGTCTTTCAATACGGTTAATTGATAATCGCTAACAGGTTTCAAATCAAAATTGTTATCAGCTATCAATAAACCAAGCAATTTATCGCCAGTCTTAACAGCTACAATAGCACATTCTTTAACAATGTCGAATGTTTCGGCTATTTCTTTTATCTCTTCAGCTTTTACTACGTGAGGTTCACCGTCGATATAATCTTTAATCGATTCCATGTCTAAGAATTTACCTTCATATGGAAGTTCCAAAGCGGATCTGAAATCTTTTGACACAGTTTCAAGGAAATCTTTCATGTTCAGTTCGATATCTTCAATCGCTTCCCAAATTCTGTGTGCTTCTTCCAATGTTCTTGGACCAAGTGCCCTTTGGAATACGAATTTTCCATCAAAATAGTAAAAGAACAACGCTCTGTTAAACGAACCAGAGTAACCTGCCGTTATACCAGTTAAGAAGGCGTACAATATCGTGTTTATATTTGAATCAGGCTTCAGTGCGTATTCGATGATTAACCGTGAATTTATAAAACTCTGTGCAAGTCTTGTTGCGTGATAATGTATGTAAAATAATTTTTCAGCAATTTCTTCTCGGAAGTTTTTGAGCATGTAAAGTACAACTTGATGTGTTTCAAGTATCAATGTATCGTAATTCAATTCCAATTTATCGAATTCTGAGTAAAGTACCGCCTTTTGGTCGGTTTCGTTATCTACAACGTAAATGTTCTTAATTTCAGCGCACGACAATTTCTCTGAAATTCTCCATAGTTTGTAAAGGTTTTCCGGTACTTTTTCTGGGTTGGAATGCACATACAAATCAACGTTAAACGTTAAGTTGTATTTCAAAACTTCGCTCAGTAAATACGATAGATAGCTGTCGAGGTACGCTATCTTTATACGCCTTTTGAACTCATCCCAGTGTACTACCCGTACCATCAATTGTTTGGCTATCCATTCGAGAAATTCTTGGTCTCTTTCGTCAAATGGCGCAACGTAATGGCTATCTATATCGATTTCACCGTAAACACTGCCATCATATTTGAATATAGGTACAACAATTTCACTTTTCACATGCGGACTGCAAGATAAGTAATTTGTTTCTTGTGTAACATCCTGTACTATGAATGTTAGCTTAGTTTCAGCGGCTTGACCGCATATACCTTTTCCAACTGGTATCCTCACATGTTCGGTTGGTTCACCAACAAATGGTCCCAACGTTAACATACCTTCTTCGTCCATAAGGTAAAATCCTGTCCAGTTATAGTATGGTACGTTCGCATCGAGAAGTTCGCAAATTCGTTTGAGTAAATCATCGTTGGATATGGATGTGATTTCTTTTTTCAAGCGTTCGAATATCTCCGATTTATCGTAATAGTTACCTTCCATTTCTCCATGTCTAAAATGTACCACCGCTTGATAAACGGCGTCTGCCAATGCATGAAATTTACCTTTTTTCCATAGAGAAAAGACGTCGAAAACTATTACCTTTTCATTCTTCCCATCGACAACAACCCAGTCTTTCTCACCGATACCGGTTATAAGGTATATTACAAAGTCTTCTTTTGATAACTGTAAATCCCTAGCATTTTTTCTTATTCTTACGGAGAGCTCTTCTTTGATTTTTTCTTTGTTTTCATCGTAAATATGCAAAAATTCAGTTAGTTCGTTTCTGCTCAATTCAGAGAGCCTTGTGTAAAAATTATCAAATCTATTTGCGTAATTCTCAGTTATAGGTTTGAAAGGTAATTTTTTCCAAAATTCTTCCCAATACCCTTTTTCGTATGTTAATATTTCGAGAAAATCACCGATGTGATTTTCAATCAAGCTCCTCATCTTCGTCACCCCTATGATATTCTTCTATTTTTTCGTATTTCATATCTTCTGTAACCTTTATCACGATAATTCTGCTTCCATATATAACTTCCAACATGTCCCCTGGCTTAACTTCGTAACTTGGTTTAAGTGGTCTACCATCTTTTTTCACCAAGCCAGCCTTCGAAACCTCTTGAGCTATTGTACGCCTTTTTATGATTCTATTTTGCTTTAAAAACTTATCCAGTCGCATAA
>CAZOAS010000026.1:0-7779 GCA_964577745.1 uncultured Fervidobacterium sp. | reverse complement strand
TTAAGAAAATTCTCGGTCCGAGGGACCGAGAATTTGTTCATACTTTTTCTTAAATCTAATTCTTAGACATCGAGGTCGACCAAACTGAGTTGTCTTGCATGATGCATGATGTATTCTCTTCTCTCTTCCGGATCTTTTCCCATAAGTATTTCAAATAAGCTATCTGCTTCTTCGGCATCTTCGATTTTCACTCTGATTATCTTTCGTGTTTCAGGATTCATTGTTGTTTCCCAGAGTTGTTCAGGGTTCATTTCTCCAAGTCCTTTGTACCTTTGGATTTCGTATTTTCTACCATTTGCGTTTGCAAGTCTATCTTTCAATTCTTCTTCTGAGTAAAGATAAACTGGTTTCTCACCACTGACCGAGAATTTGTACAGTGGTGGCATAGCTATGTAAATGCGTTCATCTTCGATGAGTTGTCTCATATAACGATAAAAGAGTGCAAGAAGGAGTGTTCTAATATGTGCACCGTCAACGTCAGCATCAGTCATGATTACTATCTTTCCGTACCTCAATTTGCTTGTATCGAAGTTATCTCCGATTCCTGCACCTATTGCGGTGATTATATCTCTTATCTGCTCGTTTTTAAGTAACTTCAGTTCGTTACTCTTTTCAACGTTTAATATCTTTCCTCTCAACGGGAGTATCGCTTGGAAGTTTCTATCTCTTGCCTGTTTTGCACTTCCACCTGCCGAATCTCCCTCAACGATGAATAATTCAGCATCTTCGATATTTTTCGTTATACAATCGGCAAGTTTACCTGGTAACGTTGAAGCACCAAGTGCGCTCTTTCTTTTCACAGCTTCCCTTGCTCTTTTTGCTGCTTCTCTTGCTTCTCTTGCTTGTTGAGCTTTTTGAACGATTATCTTCAGCACAGATTCGTTGACTTCGAAGTAATCTGCCAATCTATCTCTTACGATTTTCGCTACGGCTTCTTGGACTTCTTCGTTACCAAGCTTAGATTTTGTTTGCCCTTCGAATTGAGGTGTACCCATCATGAGTACGTTGACGACGACGGTCATACCTTCTCTCAAATCTTCACCTTTGAATGGGTCACCTTTTATGAGGTTTTTCTTCTTTCCAAGTTCATTTACTACTCTTGTGAATGCGGTTTTAAAGCCTGTAACATGTGTTCCACCGTCTACGGTCTTTATGTTGTTTACAAATGATACAATTGTTTCTCCATCTTCATCTGTGTATTGGAATGCAATGTGTGCTTCTATATCTTGATGTGTTCCATCTATCAAAACTATCTCGTGGAGCGTTTTCGAACCTTTATTTATATGGGAAACAAACTCTTTCAAACCACCGGCGTAATGCAACGTTTTTCTCAAATCGTTTCTCTCATCTATAAACTCTATCGTTATATTTGGATTGAGAAACGCAAGGTCTCTCAGACGTGTTAATATAGTGTCTGCATCGAATTCTACGGTTGTAAAAATCAATTTATCTGGCTTAAACCTTACAATTGTTCCACGTTTGTTTGTTTCTCCGACTACTTCTACTTCAGTTGTTTTCACACCTCTTGAGTATCTTTGCCTGTGGATTTTACCGTCTCTATGTACCTCAACTTCCATCCATTCTGAGAGTGCATTAACAACGGAAGCACCAACACCATGTAAACCACCGCTTACTTTATAGCTATTTTTCGAGAATTTACCACCAGCATGGAGTGTTGTCATGACCACTTCGAGTGCACTTGTACCTGTATCTGGATGTATGTCAACAGGGATACCTCTACCGTTATCTTCAACTTCAACGGATCCATCGGATTTTATTGTGACACGTATCGTATCACAAAATCCTTGCAACGCTTCGTCTATACTGTTATCAACTATTTCATACACCAAATGGTGAAGACCATTCTTACCAGTTGAACCAATATACATACCTGGTCTTTGCCTTACTGGTTCAAGACCTTTGAGCACTTGTATATTTTGAGCATTGTAATCACTTGTTGTCTGACCTATGTTCAAGGTGTTATCAACTTTTTCAACCACAGATGTGCACCTCCTAAGTAAGTTGCGAGTGAAGAGTTACGAGTAAAAACCTTTAAACATCGCCAACTTGGATAACTTCTACGACTACATTTTCAATATTCATTTGCAACTTTTCGTATATTCTTTTTTTTATTTGTCTTGTCATTTTCTTAAGTTCGGTTGCCCAAATATAATCATCACACTCTATGTGGAGTGTACCATCCTTGTAATCTTTAAAATGAGCGTGTTTTGAAATATGAGCACCGAGTATTTGTTGAGAATGTTCTTCAAGAGAGGATAGTATGTAAATTCTTTGGAAAAATGCGTTATTTTTGCTAAGTTCTCTGATAGCGTTTTTCAAAGTAACCATCTTATATATTCCTCGAATTCCATTGAGAGTTGCTTACTTAATTGCGTTGAACGTGTTTTATTTTCACCTATTTGATCTACAGGCACAATCCCTCTACTTGTGTGTGTTAGAAAGACTTCGTCGCAGTTAAACATCTCGTACGGCTCAACGAAACGCTCTTCAACGTCGTAATTTCTCTCTCTCAAAAATTTTAGCACATACATTCTTGTGATACCATCGAGTATACCGGATTCAAGTGATGGTGTGATGATTTTTTTGCCTTTAACTAAAAATATATTACTGAATGTTCCTTCGCACACTTGACCTTTGTTGCCAAGCATCACGACATCGTAATTATCCCCTTTGGTTAAACGTGCAAGGTAAATGTCTGGTCTTCCCAAGGATTTCAAATCCGGAGGAATACTCCATGGATCAGCTCTTCTAACCGTTGTGAAATCGATTTTAACGTACTCTATTTTCATCTCCTCGGTGTTCTCAATTGATACGTAACTGAGCAATTTACCTGTGTACGTGTAAACTATTCTGATTCTTTCTGATAGATTTTCGTATATCAGTTCTTCGAATTCTTTATATGTTGGAGTTGTTATCTTGAGATAAGAGAGTGATTTGCAAAGTCTTGAGTAATGCTCATTTACAGCGAACGGCTTACCATCGTACGTTCGCAAAGTTTCGTAAACAGCTATACCTTTTGTCAAAGATTCGATTATTTCAGTCATTTGAAACTTGCTTTTGAACAATTTTCGACACCACACCTTCCGATGTGACTGAGCACGTTTTTACCTTTGCAAAATCGCCAATTATACCACCGTTTGTCTCGTGCGGTATGTAATACTCATCGTAACCAAAATAGATACCGTTCATAACACCTTCGATGAGTACAGTTGCGATGCGACCAACGAGTTTTTGTTTATATTGTGCAGCAATATTATGGGCGTGTTTTATAAGTATATCGACACGCTCTTTCTTTATATTTCCGGGTACTTTTCTTTCCATTTGTGCTGCCCTTGTACCGGGTCTTTCCGAGAATCTAAATGCATGTACTTTGCTAAATTCTGCTTGAGTCACCATGTTGATTGTATCTGAAAATTCTTCGTCAGTTTCTCCCGGAAATCCAACCATTATATCGGTTGTAAATGAAAACAATGGATCAACAGATCTGAACTTTCTTATGATATCTAAAAATTGATCTGATGTGTAATTCCTTCCCATTCTTCTCAACACAGTTGTACTTCCACTTTGAAGTGGTATATGTAAGTGATTACAGATTTTATCACTTTCCAAAATCACCGATATGAGTTTATCATCGATATCTTCAGGATTTATAGAACTCAATCTAATTCTGAATTCACCGTTTATCTTTGAGATTTCTTCTAAAAGCTCGGCAAGAGTTGTTCCTATATCGTTACCGTACTTGCCAAGATTTAAACCGGTGATAACTACTTCCTTATGTTTTTTAGCAACAAGTTGTTCAACTTCCTTTATAACTACTTCTATTGGTTTGCTCCTTATTCGTGTACCTCTCAAACTTCTTATAACACAATACGTACAGCCGTTGTTACATCCGTCTTCAACTTTTACAAACGCTCTTGACCTTTCTGCCACGGAGTCTTTGACCATTTCGAACGATATATCGTCTTCTTTCCAATAATCAATATTTGAATACACACCATTTCCGTTTAGAAAGTTTAGAATATTTTTCTTTTCAGAATTACCAAGGACTAAATCAACACCGAGTAATTCGTATTCCGTTTGGTCTCTTGGAATTTGTGTATAGCATCCGGTTAAAATTATCTTAGCGTTCGGATTTTCTTTTCTCAAATGTCTAATCGTTTGTCTAACTTTTCGTTCTGCTTCACCTGTAACGGCACAACTGTTAATAATGTAAACATTTGCGTCTCTATCTTCTTCGGGGATTACGATATAGTTAGCATTTTCAAGCATTTCAATCATTAATTCACTTTCATATTGATTCATCTTGCAACCTTGGGTGATAACTGAAATTCTCATATTCACTTATTCACCACCGAATTCTTTTGGATTGCATTCTTCAGTACCGAAAGTCGTGTAACGACACCGAGTAATACGTTGTTGTCATCAACGACGGGAATCATTTTGTAATTCTTTCTCATAAATGCATCTGCAACGTACAATAGTGTATCGCTTGGTTTTACTGTAAAGACGGGTTTAGTTACATATTTTCCTATCGGGTCTCTTGATATTTTCTTTAAATTGCTTAATACAAGATTTGTGTCTGGTAAAAAAGCTGCTGTTTGCAAAAGGTTGAAATAACTCGGCAAACAAGCACGGATTATATCTTCTTCGCTTATGAAACCAACAACTTTCAGGTCTGTATCGACCACAGGAATGCCTGACATGCCAGCTTTATCGAGTAAATCTATAACCTGTTCAACTGTTTCATTTTCGAATACGAATGTCAAATCGTAAGTCATCACATCTCTTACTTTCATAGTCTCCATACTATTCCACCCTCTCACTGGAAACTAAACTTAGATATTCTTCTATCTGTTGTCTTGAAGGTGGTTCTTTTCCCATATACGAAGTCTTTGCAACTGCGGCGGCATATCCGTATCGTGCCATATCAACACAACACTTTCCTTCCAATTGAGCCATAATCATTGACGCGACAAATGTGTCACCAGCACCAAGTAAATAAGAATGATCTATGTTAACCTTTGGAGAAAATTTCCATACACCATCGACAGTACCAACAAAATCGAATACTGTTTTGTATGAAAGTATTACAAGCCTTGCACCTTTCTTTATAAACTCTTTTGTTGCCTCTACGTATTCTTTCTCAGTGTTCAATATATTTCCCAATATCTTTTCACTTCGTCTCAAATCGTATTTTAAAACATCAGGAAAGGCTATTTTCATGGATTCAAGAATTATCTCATCTCTTGCCTCCCAAAACACTGTTTTATTATATCTTTTTGCGATTTTAGTGAGTTCTCCATATATGCTATTTGGTACGCCACGTGGTATACTACCAGATATTACAACTGTCTTTACCTGCTGAACCAAAACTTCGTATCTTTTTAAGAAAGCCTCTATAGAGTGTAAGTCAACAACAGGTCCTTCAGAGTTTATCTCTGTAAGTGTGTGATTTACTGTATCGGCGATCGCTATATTTTCTCTTGTTTCATCGCTTATATGCACGAAACTTGTTGAAATGAGAGAATCTATCTTTCTCAATTCGGAAAGCAGAACGTTACCCACGTATCCGCCTATGAAACCTGTAACAATAGACGGTATATTATACTTTGAAAGAATAACAGCCACGTTGACTCCTTTACCACCGGGGGTCATTTTGTTTTTTTCATTCGGAACTACGTTCAGTTTGTCAATTTTAAAATTATCTATTACAAACTCCCTATCCAGAGCTGGATTTAGACAAACTGCGAGTACGCTTTTCATGATTTTACCCCCAATACGTATTCGTCAGGATTACCACTGTACAAGAATTTGCCGTTTTTCATTATTATCAAAATATTTCCAAGTCCTAGAAATCTCTTCAAAGTTCTCGTGGCTAAGATTATAATCTTCTCTTCTGAAAGGTTTTTAAGTAATTTTGTAACAAACTCAACGTGCTCGTCATCTAAGTGGTCTATCAAACAATCAAAGACCAACACAGAAGATTTTCTCAATGAAGAAATAAAAAGTAAAAGACCTATCTTTTCAAGTACATACAAAGACGAGAGTGGGGTCTTTTCAAATTTGTACAATGCTTTCAAAACCCCGAAATTATCGAGTTGTTCAGCGTACTTTTCAACACTGAAGTCAAACCCACGTCCGAAGACTAAGGTTATAAGTTCTTTCAAATTTAAATAATCAAGTGATTCGAGAAAATTTGTATCAAGATAGCTTACAACTTCGCGGATAGTCTTTTCGTCGAATTCGTTGATATTCTTTTCGTCAAAGAGCATCTTTCCTGCATATTGGATCGAAGGATAAACTTCACTATTTAAACTAGCAAAACTTCTCAGAAAAGCGGACTTTCCTGAGCCTCTTGGACCATATAATATCGCTATGTCTCCAATTTTGAGCGATAAGTTGATATCTTCAAATAATACACTATCTCCAACTTTTGCTGTGAAGTTTTCACATCTTACTTGTGCTATTTTGCTCTCTATTTTTCTTCTCCTCATCCTTCTTCACCGTATCTTTCAGCCTGTGTTCAAGCATCTCTTGGGCTTTCTCATCTCCCAAGTTTGCCAATTTTATCAGCTCATATTGAGACAGTATCTTTTCTTTGTTCAGTTTTCTTACCTTCTGCATCTTCTCATCTCCCTTATTTAATTTTTCTCTATTTTTCTCAACAATTATTATACCATTTTTCAGTTAACACGTCTTGTATTGTTCTTTAATTTTTTGGTGCTTAGGTTAAGTTTTGATAAGTTTTGGTTCGTATATTTCCCAACACAAGTACGGACTTTTACTTGTATTTCGTAGAGAACAAGGCTTTAAAGTAATTGGTAAGAGATTTGATTTGTCTCTTTGTAAACAAGATAATAGTTATTTAAAATCAACTTATAGAATCAAGCACGAGTGAGTATAGACTAAATAGCATATACTTTTGAAACATAATATAAAAGTAATAAAAATGAAGTTTAGGAAAATTAAAAAGCAATTGAAGATAAAATATCTGAAAGATGTATCAAAACTAGTTTTTTCTTTTTTCTCCTTTTTTTTGTATAATAGCTTTGTCAGAAGGGTCTGCATCAGAAAACGATTTAAAACTTTGTCAATTATCTATCGTAAATAATGAAAATAGAAAAGCAAAATTATTACTTAAACTCATAGTGAGATTGTTGATAAAACGTTGGGTGTAGAGATTAGAAAAAAAGTTATTTGAGCTTTTAATAGAAAGTAATCCTTGGAATTTAGTTAATTTGCTCGATTTGGAGGGTTAGAGTTTTATGTTTACAAAGATGATGAAATTGAACCTTAAACATTTTAGCAAGTTTTATCGCAAATATAGGATAAGTTATTTCTATCTTTTGATATTTCAGGTAATCTTCTTTCTTTGCAATATTGTCTCTCCCATTCTATTGAAAAACATTATAGACAGTGTTCTGTATTTAAACTCGTTTAATGCAATTTTTAAAGATGCTGTTTTGTATCTTTTAGTTATTATCACCCAAGTTTCCACGATGTATTATTTGAATTTTCTTGTTATGAAAAATGTCATAAATGGTTCTAATTTTAGAGAGAGTTTGTCTTTCTATTCAAAGTGTTTATCACTAAATGCCAAGAGTATAAGTGAAAATAGTACCGAAAAATTCTTGAATGTCTTGACAATAGATATTCCAAGAATATCCAGAGGAGTATATCTTGGCAGATTACAGGTCTTTGCTAATTTATAGAAATTCTCGGCTCTAAAACCCCGCATTTTAATGCACGGATACAGAG
>CAZOAS010000025.1:0-16506 GCA_964577745.1 uncultured Fervidobacterium sp. | reverse complement strand
TAATACTACACATTACCCTTTCCTTGGTGTCAGAATAACTCCTCCACCTTAGAAAAGACAAACATATATGCGAAATAATTCACTTTACTTGTTAGTTATATTATATCATACAAATAAGAAATCCGAAAGCTTTTGAATAAGAATCTCCAAACCAAAAACTACCAAATTCATTTTTAATGCTTTAAAAAAACCCCCGCTTTTTGCGGAGGTTTTTTACTATTTGTACTTGTTAAGTAAATCTTCTAAGTATTTCATAACTTCTTCCTTGTTTTTGTAAGCTGGTGCATTGAACGTTACTTCAGACCAGTCGTCGAGTATAACTTCTTCTTTTTCATTCTTATATTTATCAATGAGGTTGGATACGGTCATTAGAAATTCTTCTTTTACCAGTTCGTAGTGTGAACAGAATCTAAGATATCTTTCATAGACCAACATAGGTTGGAATTTCGTTACTGAATCTAATATATTTTTCAATTTTTTCTCAGCCTCTTCTGAGAAAGAAAGTGACTTAATCTGATTCTTCAAATCGTCCATTGCATTATTCGAAATGGCTTTCCATACACTCATTTTGTTCAAGCCATCCCAGAACTTTGGAGGATATTTTGATATTTCATCTATGTAGTCTTTTTCAATCTTTTTAAAATCCTGAGCCATGAATCTTTCAAATATAGTTTTGAGTTTATCAATCAAAATTGGTGTAAGGCTATTTGAAAGATATCCTTTTTCATCAGAAGCTAATACGTCGTCGAATTGTTCTTTTAATGAGTCTACAAATTTGTTGTATTTTTCTTCAACAGACTTCTCGTCTTTAGCTTTTTCTGATAATCGTTCATAACTTTCCTTGTACCATTCCAAGATCTGTTGATAAGTGTACACACTTTCTTGATATTCATTAATTGTTTGATATTCGCGAGCTAACGCATGTAAATGGTCAAGCACTCCATCTGGCACGCCCCATACACCTTTTAATTCCATAAACTTACATACTTCGATTTCTTTCCTCGCAAGGTCTGTCAGCAAATCGCGTGATTCGACATTCACAGGATCTAATGTTTTTACTGTAACATTGGAAAAGTATCTGTATATATCTTGCCCTGATGAAGATAACTCAATATCTGTATTTTTCCAATCTGGGAATCTGTTCCATCCTCCCGGCATAATATCGATAGTTCTTCTTACCCACGTACTATATTTATTAAAGAATATCGAAATATAACCGGATAGCTTTTTCTCTAAATCACTATCTTTGATATTATCAAGTATAATTTTATTCAATTGATACAGTGAATTATATCTCATTGCAAGAGCTCTGAATGTGTTTCTTTCAGTAAATGTTTGAAGTGATAATTCGTAAAGGCTTATCGAGTCAAGGAGTGCCTGAATACTTGCCATATCCACTTTTTCTAAGAAATCTGGGTTATTCTTTATGTAATCGGAAAGAAGACTGTAATAAGAGTATTTAAATCTTTGTGGAATTATTTTTTGAAATTCATCAGCATTTTGACTTAGAACAGCTTTTGGATCTTTATCTACCAAATCTTTTAATTCTTGAATTCTTATAGGATCAACTGCAAGTGCTGCAAGGTAGAAATGTGACTTACCGTAAGTATGATTGAGTTTAATACTCTTTAGCAAATTATATTTTGCAAGTTCGTACTGTTCATTTATCTGAGCTGGTATGCTTTGCTGCTGGCTGAGTAAGTATCTCTTTTGATTTTCTATCTGATTTTTGACATTTTGTATGTACTTTTGTCTCTCAGTTTCAGATTGAAATTTATTGTATTTTAATCCAAGTCTTTGTGCTTCTGCTTGTTTGATTTTATGCCAATTTTCTGGTGAAAGTTGTTGAAATTGTCCAGAGAAGTTATTTAAGTCTTCTTCTATTGCGTCAATTTGTTTTAAATAATACTCTACTTTGCTTTGTTCCTCTCTCAGTGAACTCAGCGTATTGTACGCAACGTTACCATTCCTAAAATACACTTCGGAAATAAAATGGTTCCATCTCAGGTAAGTTGATAACCCAACGCTAAGTATAAGAACCAAGCCAACAATAACAGTTTGAACGCCTTTAAAAACGTACTCTTTACCATCAACTTTGTTAAAATATTTGCCAAGTCCGATACTAATCACAAAATTTGCAAGTAGGGCGTTTGGTAAGAGATGTCCTGGAAAGCTAAAGAAACTTTGAAACGCAAAAACTATACCACTTAGGACTAACATGGAGAACAATATTGTATCATCTTTATCCTCGAGCTTTTGGATGTTTCTTATCACATACAAAACCAGCATAATTAGCATTGAAATAATGGCTATAAGACCAAGTATACCAGTCTCACTCAGTATTTGGAAATAGTCGTTGTGAGCTCTCTTAAAATTATTCCAACCGTAGTTGTACTCTGGATGTTTATCAACTAATTCTGATATTCCATATAAACCGTATATCTGATAAGTTCCTATACCCTGACCAAGTAGTTTGTGATTTTTCCATATATAGATAGTAGAAAACCACGATAGGAATCTTTCATCCCTACTCGAAACCGACGCCATGGCACTGAATCGGTCTGTCATACTGAACTTCCCATAATTGTTAAACACCGTTGGTGTATTATAGACGATGATTATCAAACCAGCAAAAACAACAAAAAGTATAATTGCAAGTTTTCTGAATAAAAGTAACCTTTTTAAAGTTACCGGTGACTTTTTTTCCAAATCTTCAGCCACTTTGTCTTCCCTTTTCCTAATATAAAACACGTAAGCAATTATCAGCAACACAAATTCAAGTATGATAGCTAAATACTCAGACCTTGTTTGCGAAAAAACTATTACATCGAAATACAAGATTGCTGAAATCAAAGATATAATCTTGAACATTGCAACTTTCCAAGTACTTTTGGGACTCAGAGCTCCTACATCTAAGCTAATAACAAAATACAAAGCAATAGGAAGTAGCATATTTAAGTAGTTCGATACAAAGATAACATTACCAATATTTGCCTTTATACTTACCCTTTGGAATGGAGCTCCAACTTCTCCAAGGAATATATCCCAACCCATGTAAAAATTCAAAATTGCGTTCACGGCTATAAATAAGCCAGTTAGCACAAACAAGAACAGAAATCGTACTATCTGGTCTTTTTTGTCAATAATCGAACTTAAATAAAACGATAGTAAAACATTTAAGAACAGATACAAACCAATGTCTATAGCTTGCCTAAAGAATAACTGATTATCTCTGTAGGTATTGATCGTAGATAGCAACGCAATTATCGCAAAAGCCATCCATAACCAATGAACAGGCGTCACAAAGAATTTCAGTTCTTTGCGTTTTAGAAGTTTGAAAAACAGATAAACACCTATCAGTATAGCTGTAGCACACAAAATAGCATACTTAGGCGTGCTGAACTCATAAGTATACTCGCGGTGAGCAAAAAGTGCAACAAGTGGAATAGTTATATACCAGGCTACTTCTTCAAACGTTGATAACACCCAACCCCGCCTCCTTTTTAAACAAAAATTATTAATATCTAAGCATTTTCAAAGCACTTAGTAAAATCATATAGCATACAAATAAAATTCCGGAAACTGTCAAACTTAGAATAACGTTACTCTTTGCAACATATCCAAATAGAAAAATAACACTTTGAACGATAATCATAATATACAAAGTTTTCCTCTTATCTTTGAATTTCTTGAATATCTTATCGTATATATGTTCTCTATCACCACTGAATGGCGGTTTGCTATTAACTAACCTTCTCAGAACACCAGAAATCAGATCAAAGAAAAAAAGAGAGACAAATACAAAAGCTGAAATTATAGGTGAAACATTTGAAACACCATTTCTCAAAGAAGAAAGCACACCTATGGAAAGTATTCCCCCAACAAGATAACTACCACTATCACCCATAAATATCCGTGCTGGTGGAAAATTGTATATTAAATAGCCAGAGAGTGCACCAACCAAGCTCAAAAGTAATGCAACATCGTATTTTGATGAAACAACTAAGGAAAGCCCAAGTGCAGAAATAATCGACACGCCCGCACAGACGCCATCCATTCCATCCATCATATTAACAGCATTTATAAGAGCAACGACTAACACAGAATAAAACGGCATAAGCCATGTAAAACCTACATATTTGTAAACAAGTAAAAACGACACTAAAAATTCTACTATTAACCTTACCTTAGGATTTACATTACGTATATCATCAACAAGCCCAGTAATAACTAAAATAGTTAAAGCCAATTTTGAAATCAACTCAAACGGTGTAGAAATGATTACTGAAACAAAAATTGCCAAACCACCAAGATAAGGTGTTACACGTTCATGTGGTTTCAAAACTCCATCGGGTTTATCTACGATTCCGTATTTATAAGCCATCTTTCCAAATATAGGAATCGTGCTAACTGACAAGACAAAGGCAATAAACAAATCAACAAAATTCCTCACTAAAAACTTCCTCCCTAAGATATCTTTCAATTCTCAAAAAATCAAAATTGATAGGGTGATGGCTTTTCATGTTGCTCTTCTTGTTGCTCTTCTTGCTCTTCTTGTTGTTCTTGTTGTTCTTCTTGTTCTTCTTGTTCTTCGTTATATTCCTTAGATATTACTTCGTCACTTGATTGACTATCATCCATCCATTCATCAGAATCCTGTGAATCATTTTTAAGTGGTTCATCAATTAATACTTCCGGTAATTCTTCCGTAGATGTAACTTCAGATTGAATACTTGTTGGTGTACTTGTTTTATTCAACTTTTTAGCTGAAATCTGATCTCTTTGTTCCAAAGCCTTTTGAATTGCAAGTACTCCGTTTCCTTGTTCTCCAACAAGTAGAAGATCCATAGCTTCTTTACTGTAGCGTTTTCCAGCGTAATAAAAATCACTCACATTAACTGCACCATTTGGTTGCACAAAGAATAAAACTCGTAATTTACCGTTACTATAAACGACCAAATCATTTGTTCTATCTATAGTCCAACCCTTCGTACCAAGTATTTCACCATAGGTCTTTTTCTTAAAAACGGTATTTCTAACTAAAGTTGATAAATTCTCGCCAATTTTACTAACTTTGAATACTTTTGAAATCACATAATCTCTGACTTCGTCTACCATCTCAATATTATTAGCGTAAGCATATTCAAGCAATACTTTATTTGGAACGGGAATTTCAAAAACAAACTTAAAGTTCCAACTTTTACCTCCGTATTTTCCGCTTCCAGTAAGAATTACCCTTTTATTCTTTTCATTGTAACTCCACACCGGATTACTTAAGAAGCTTTTAAAAGCAGAAAGATTTGTTTTATACTGACTATTACTCACTATAGAAGAGTTTTTAACTAATTCTATATACCTTAAATTATTATCTACATTATTATCACCTACATTTTGAACAACCTGCTCACCTTCTGTTTTTTCCAATTGAACAAACAATTCTGACGGTTTAAATTCTTTACCATTTAAATAACTTTTACTAATGTATAACTCACCTTTTGCAAACAAAAATCGGATTTCAAAATTTCGATTAGCTGATTTCGAACTACCCTTAAGAATAACTTCTGTATTTCTACCAACAAAGGAGTGATTCCAAACAAATTCGTATAAGTTCTTGGTTTCTTCAAGAAAATCACCTATAGTCTTATCCTTTTCAGGTATCTTGCTTGCCTTTATTTTTTCTATTATATCCTGTACATATTGTTTTTCGTCGAACTTACCAAACTGTTTATAAATACTTCTTATCTTACTATACACTTCATTCTCTTTAAGTTCTGTACCGTTTAGATAAAAGTATTCCAAATCAACATAGCCATCTTCTCTCAACTTAAAACCAATATCTATAGATTCTTCCGCATTTCCAACTTCATTAACTGCGGTACACTCCACTAAGTTCTTGTCCTCATCTTTTACTGTCCATCGAACATTTTTCAGATTATCAAAAACTGAACTAAGCTCAACATCTGGAAAATCAACCAGTTTGCTTGATTTTACAATATCTATCAAATTCATTTTCAATGTTTTCTTCTCAACCTGGTAAATACTTGCCAAAAAGGCTGTTTTCTTAAAGCCTGATAACTCCGTGCCATTTGTGAAAACCCTATCTACAAAAAACTTCAACTTGTTATTTACTCTTTTGAACAAGAACCACATTTCGATATCATCAGTATCACTTCTACCTTTTAAAACAATATATTCTTTATCATTATCAACCACATATTCTTCATTATAATCCTTCATATGCTCAAAAATTATATCTGGCTTTGTTGTTTTGTAGTCTTCTGGTGGGTTGTTTTTGATAAAATTAAGTAATGCATTTTTGTACCATTCGGCATACTGCTGGTCTACCGGCATTTGAACAGCTGCACCATTGATGAACAACTTTATATCACCGTTTTTTTGAATTTCTAAGGTATATACATTCTTCATTTCATCCAAACCAGTTATCCTCGGATTTGAAAAGACACCGACTTGAACTTTCACATCCTTAAAGTTGTTCTCAAAAACTTCTCTTACTGACAACATCTTGAAACTACCAACAGACTTTTCGAGAACAGCCTTCTTGCTTTGCAAAACAACGGCACCAAAGAGACTAATAACAACAAAAGCAACAACAGCACTCAAAGTAATAAAAAACTTATAAATGTTTTTTACACCCTTCTTCTCCTTCATATCCAACACCTCCAAAAACATCCTTATTTGGTTAAAAAATTTTTCTTCGAATTTATTATACTACAAATAAATCTAAAAGAATATACCCCTTGATAAATACCAAACAATATGATAAAATCTCTACGGCTACAAAATAAAACTCGGCTGGGGCCGTAGCTCAGTTGGGAGAGCGCTACCTTCGCACGGTAGAGGCCGTGGGTTCAAATCCCATCGGCTCCACCAGAAAAATAAATTCACCCTCTGTAGATAGTCACTACAGAGGGTGAATTTTTATATTTTGACATCTTTATCTCAAAATTGCTGCACAGCATAATTATAAAGCAAACTTTACCTGTTGTTTACAAATTGTAAACTACTACTCTTGATAGTAGAATTTTCTGATATAATTATAAATATAGTCAACTAGTTCAAGGGAAAGGTAGGGAGGGTTATGAAAAGCCTCTTTGAATTGTGTATACCGCGTGAGAGTGTTTTTGATGAAACAAAAAGAGAAGACGTCCTCGACCTGACCGACTTAATACAGAATAAGATATCTCCCGAAGAGTTTTTTGAAGAAACTTATATAACAAACGGAATGAAAATACTATTTGACACAGCGTTCAAGAGATTTCATAGAAAAGGACAACATGGAATAATAAAACTTACACAAGCCATGGGTGGTGGAAAAACCCATGCCATGATAGCTCTCGGGTTATTGGCAAAATACCCGAGGTTAAGAGAAAAAGTACTTGGAAAGGAATACAAAGACAGTTACCTTGGTGAAATAAGAGTTGTCGCATTTACAGGTCGTGAATCAGACGCACCGTTTGGAATTTGGGGTTCTATCGCTGAACAACTTGGTAAAAAGGAATATTTTAAAGACTATTATTCCCCTCTTCAAGCTCCCGGTCTGACCGCTTGGATAAATCTACTAAAAGGTGAGCCACTCCTTATCTTACTTGATGAATTGCCACCGTACCTTGAAAACGCTAAGTCAAAAGTCATCGGCGATAGCAATCTTGCTGTTATAACAACAACCGCACTCGCTAACCTATTCAACGCCATAGCAAGAGATGAGCTATCAAACGTTTGTTTAGTAATTTCTGATCTGAGAGCAACCTACGAAGTGGGAAGCGAGCTCTTACAATCATCATTCAAGGAACTGGAAAATGAAATAGACCGCTTTGCACTTAACATAGAACCTGTTCAACAATCTTCCGACGAAGTATACCAAATATTGAGAAAAAGACTATTTGAAAAACTCCCCAACGATGAAGAAATAAACAGTATTGCCTTAGCTTACAAATCAGCAGTCAACGAAGCAAGACAAATGGGATACACAAGCATTTCAGCAGACCAAATTTATGTAGGCATAAAAGACTCTTATCCTTTCCATCCATGTATTAGGGACCTTTACGCACGTTTCAAAGAAAACCCCGGATTTCAACAGACACGTGGTCTCATAAGACTAATGCGTGCAATTGTAAAACAACTTTACACTGGAGACGAACCACTGGCAAAGAAAAAATACCTTATAAACGTTTACGATTTTGACCTAAATGACCACGAAATGTACACAACAATAAGACAAATAAAACCTTCCTTAGCTAACGCAATAGCACACGATATAGCGTCGAATGGAAAAGCAGTTGCTGAGATATACGACCGTATGCTAAATCAAACGTTCATGCAAGAAGTGAGCAAGCTAATATTAGTTGCCTCTCTTGCTGATGTCCCACATGCATTACTTGGACTATCCGAAAACGAGATAATGGGATATCTTTGCGAACCATCCAAAAACATGACAGACGTGAAAAAGGCTTTACAAGAGTTCGCCATGAGGTCGTGGTACATCAACACAGACAGAGATGGACGTATATACTTCCAAAATGTTAAAAACATAATTGCCGAAATGAACTCACTGGTAGATTCATACGACAACGAAAGTGCAAAAAAAGAACTCAGAAAATTCTTAGAAGAAAAGTTCAAACCCAATCTGGGAGATTGTTATCAGAAAGTATATGTATTTCCAGCGTTAGATGAAATACAACTCGAACAAGATAAAGTTTCACTCGTAATAGTCGAACCAGACGAAAGATCGTATGACTTAAATCCCGAAGTTAAAGAATTTTACGAATACCAAAGATACAAAAACAGAGTAATGTTCCTAACAGGTCAGAGAAAAACAATGGAAAACTTATATCTCAAGGCAAAAGAACGCAAAGCGATAACTGCAATAATTAAAAGAATGCAAGAAGAAAACGTAAGAGACAACGACCCACAATTCCAAAAAGCACATGACAAACTCCATAGGATAGAATTGGAATTACTCCAATCAATTAGAGAAACATTTCAAAGTTTGTATTACCCAAGCAAATATGGGCTGTTAAAAGCCGACTTTTTAATGGAATTCCTTGAAAATGACTATAATGGTGAAAAACAAATAAGAGAAGTGCTATTAAGAAAGCAAAAATTTACCAATGAGTTGGATGACGAGAACTTTAGAAAAAAATGTGAAGCCAGATTATTTACCCAAAAAGAAATGAGATGGCAAGATGTAAAAGAAAGAGCCGCCACAAACCCAGAATGGCAATGGCACGAACCAAGTGCGTTAGACACATTACTCCAAAGCATGTTAAGAAAAGGCATATGGCGCCAAGATGGCGGATACATCGACAAAGGACCGTTCCCGAAAGAAAAAACGAGCGTATTAATACAGCAATTAGATTACAATGAAGATACTGGAGAAGCGGTATTAAGACTTACTCCACAATACGGAGATAAGATTTACTATGAAATAAATGGCATACCAACAACTGCTTCAAAATTGGTCGAAAATCCCAGAGAATTTAGAACACAAGAATTAAAACTATCCTTTATATGTGTAGACTCAACAGGTGAACACGAAACAGGTGACCCAGTTGTTTGGACGAACAAAATAACATTAAAAGGTCGAGTTTACGATAAAAATGGCAAAAAAATCTTAGAATTAAAAGCGTCTCCAAATCATAAAGTCAAAATAAGATATACAACAGATGGTTCAAACCCAAAAGAAAACGGTGGATTATACGACGAGGAAGTAGAAATCCCAACCAACACAAATTTAGTTCTGGCTGTAGCGGAAGCCGAAGGAATATATTCTAATGAAATTCAACTAAAAATCAAAACAGAAGAAGAAATCGAAATCGATAAATTAACACCGTTAACACTCATTAAAACAATAAAATGTCCCGACAACAAATTAACATACGAAGAACTAAACGTATTGAAAAAACGCAAAGTAACGTTATCGGACATAAGAATAGCCATTTACAAAGGCAACAGCTTATCTGGAAACAACTATATCGACATTACCATCGGCAACGAAATCAAATGTGACGCACAAGCAATCGAACAAATATTAGAAAACATAAGGAACTCATTGGCAAACGACGACAACATAAGAATAACATTTGAATACAGTATAGCACTATTTGAAACGGGTCAAGAATTTTTAGATTATATAACTGACAAAAAGAAAACACTGAGCGATTTTAAAAAAGGAGAGATAATCCAATAATGACAAAGCCTGCGAAAAACATAATAGGTTTCGGATTTGATCCACAAGAATCCGAACATCACTTTTTAGTCGTAATACCAAAAAGTCAAGATGCAAGTGTAATAGTGTACGAACGGTTCCAATGGCAACCAGATAAAGACGTACAAGTCATAGACATTAAGAAAGATATCCCAAAAGTTGCGCTAACAAAGAGAAAGTGGAAAATGATAGAAGAACCATTAAAAAACGAATTCAACGAGAGATTAAAAAAAGAAAAATTACCACTCGGCAAATGGCAAATCGGACAAACACCAGTTAACAGATTATTTGGCAAAGAACTGGTATTACTTGCATGGGCAATCGAAGACTGTGACCCAAGTGTTGTCCCCGTTGCAATAAAAAACTGGCTTGGGTTATCCAAAGAAGAACGTTGGTGGCTATTCACAATGACTAATGCAGCAACAGGACATTTAAACGACAAACGTGGCTGGAGAAAAGCTATAAGATACGCCTTAACTGAAAATCCAATTGAAGAAACAAACAGACAAATGAACCTATTCGATTACACAATACAAAGAGAAATAGACAAATAATCATCCAACGAAAATAACAAACTAAACGTGAGGTGCAAACCAATGGAGAATATTTCTTTCATAGAAAAACAATTCCCAGTATCGAAGATCTCAAAAGAAAGTTACAAAGAAAGAAAAGCAAATTTAGGACAAACACTCACTGGACTTGGCAAATGGTGGGGCAGAAAGCCACTTATACTTGTTCGAGCTACCTTACTTGGACTTTTGATGCCGGTTTCAGATAATCCTAAGAAAGACATGGAAATCTTTTTAAAAATACTAACAATGGATGAAAAAGGATTAGAACTCAGAAAAGATAAGTCCATCCCAGAATCTGAAGTGTACAAATATCTAACCACTGAGGAAAAAAACAAATATTTCACCGAAATATCTGGAAAACCTCAATACATTCAAGGACTCTCGAAAGAAGAAAAACAAAACCTCCAATTAATCGCTTTTAGAAGGATGAGTTACGATGAAAAATTAAAATACTGTAAAAGACCAGAAGAAGTAGAACTTAAAGATAAAGCTGAATGGAACAAAATAAACGAACATCTCGGAACAAATGCATACAGTCTTCAAGAACTCGTCAAACAGCTTGGCGAAAAACGATTTGGAAAAGTACCAACAGTGGGAGATTGCTTCGCAGGTGGTGGAAGTATCCCATTTGAAGCGGCAAGGATGGGATTTAACGTATATGCATCAGATTTGAACCCAATCGCCATGCTCTTAACTTGGTCAGCTCTTAACATACTGGGAAGTAATGAAGAAGAAATTGAAGAACTCAAAAAATTTCAAGAAAGAGTTTACAAACAAGCCGATGAAATAATAACTCAATGGGGAATCGAACACAACGAAAAAGGACACAGGGCAAATGCATACTTATACTGTAACGAAACAACATGTCCAGAATGCGGATACAAAGTCCCGCTTGCACCATCTTGGGTCATCGGAAAAGGAACCAAAACTGTAGCAATCCTAAAAGATAACGGACACGGTGGATTTGATATTGAAATAAAAATGAATGCAACAGATGAAGAGATGAAAAAAGCCGAAAAAGGTACCGTAATCGATAGCAAACTTGTATGTCCGCACTGTGGTATGGAAACACCTATAACAGCCATAAGAAAAGACAGAAAACTTGAAGACGGTACCATAGTATATGGCTTGAGAAAATGGGAAAAACACGAATTCATCCCAAGACCAGATGACGTGTTCCAAGAAAGATTATATTGTATACGATACGAAGACGAAAATGGTAATCGATACTATACAGCTCCGACCGAAGAGGATCTGAAAAGAGAAGAAAAAGTAATAACACTCCTAAAAGAAAGATTTAACGAATGGCAAGAGAAGGGGTATATTCCAAGTAATGCAATAGAAGAAGGAGATAAGACGGACGAACCAATAAGAACAAGAGGCTGGACGTATTGGCATCAGTTATTTAACCCGCGACAATTACTTGTACACGGACTTTTGATGGAACTCATTGATAAAGAAGCAAAAACGAAGAAAGAAAAGGTCGTTGGACTTTTGGGAGTGAATAGGTGTTTAAATTGGAATTCTAAATTATGTAGATGGAACAATGATGCTTCGAATGAAAAAGGAACTGATGTTTTCAGTAATCAGGCTCTCAATACTTTATTTAATTATAATACAAGAACCATGATTTCTCTTTACACAACCTGGTTTTACAATCTAAGTGTTTACTCAATGTATTCAAAAATTATCTCCTTCAAACTAAATGATGCCAGAAAGGTTGATGAACAATCAATATTCTGGCTCACCGATCCACCTTACGCTGATGCTATCAATTATCATGAATTATCAGAATTTTTCCTTGCATGGGACAAGAAGATGTTACTTGATATATTTCCCGATTGGTATGCTGATTCAAAGAGAGCGTTGGCAGTTAAAGGAACGGGAGAAGATTTTAATCAAAGCATGATAGAGATATACAAAAATTTAGCCGATCACATGCCAGATGATGGCTTGCAAGTCGTTATGTTCACTCACCAGTCGGTAAGCGTCTGGGCTGATTTAACACTTATCCTTTGGGCAGCTGGGCTTAAAGTAACAGCCGCATGGACAATTGCAACGGAGACAGAATCAAGTGGATTGAAAGATGGGAATTATGTAAAAGGTACCGTTCTTCTTGTGTTGAGAAAACAACTTTCAGATGCAACGGCGTTCTTAGATGAACTGTATCCGGAAATCGAGTTTGAGGTTAAGCGTCAAATTGATAGTATGAGAGAATTGGACGAAGGAGACGAGCCTAACTTCAGCGATACAGATTATATATTGGCAGCTTACGCAGCAGCGTTAAGAGTTTTAACATCGTATAAGCGTATCGAAGATATAGATATACAACGTGAGCTATCCAAAAAAGGACAAAAAGGCTACGTTTCTCCCGTTGAAAATGTGATTGAGGAAGCTGTAAGAATTGCGTACGATTATTTGATACCGACAGGCTTTGACTCATTCACATGGAAAAATTTATCCTCAGAAGAAAGGTTTTA
Source organism: uncultured Fervidobacterium sp. (assembly GCA_964577745.1). Taxonomy (GTDB): domain Bacteria; phylum Thermotogota; class Thermotogae; order Thermotogales; family Fervidobacteriaceae; genus Fervidobacterium. The sequence continues at coordinate 3,229 of CAZOAS010000025.1, read as the reverse complement.
CATAAAAGGATTAGAAATGGAAAAGAAAGGTTTGAATCAACTTTCAGCTTATCAGGAAATTGCAAGGGGATTCGGTGTGAAAGAATATAAAGAGCTTTTGCAAAGTGCAAAAGCTAATCATGCAAGGCTTAAGACACCAAAAGAATTTGGGATGAAGAATATAGGAACGAATGACAGATTTAGTAATTCTATTCTAAGACACGTGTTTGCTGCGATTTATCTATCCGTCAAAGAAGAAAACACACAGAACGGAAAAAATTGGTTGAGAAATGAACTTCCAAATTATTGGTCTCAAAGAAGCACAATAATAAGTATATTGGAATTCATCGCCACATTCCAGTATTCAGATAATATGCAACATTGGTACGAAGAGTCAAGGTATGCGAAATTGTTAGCTGAGCTAATAAGACACGACGGTATATAGTGGAGGCGATGTTTTGATTTACAGATATTCCTCAAGAAGACAAAAATTAGATAAGGCGTTTTTGGATGAGAAATTACGTGATGCGTTAGCTTACGATAGGATAGCTGGTTATTTTAGTTCTTCGATTCTTGAGATAGCGGGTGAATCCATAGAGTCTGTAAGAGGACCCGTTCGTGTTGTTTGTAATTCTGAACTTTCAATTGAAGATGTAAAGACAGCAAAAAGTGCTATGGACGCTCAACGAAGAGAGTGGTGTGAATACGAACCGGAAAAGAAATTCGTCGGTGCTGAGAGTAGACTTAAAAAACTTTACGAGTTACTGAAATCTGGAAAGTTACAAGTTAAAGTTATACCAAACGATGTTTTTGGGCTGATACATGGTAAAGCTGGAGTAATTACACTGAAAGATGGGAGCAAAACAGCGTTCGTTGGTAGTGTGAACGAAACAGCCGCTGGCTGGAAGTTAAATTATGAGATTCTCTGGGAAGACGATTCTGAAGAAGCAGTACAGTGGGTTCAAGAAGAATTCGATTATTTTTGGAATAGTCCGTATGCCATCCCGTTAGCGGAATTTGTTATCAATGATATAGGAAGACTGAGTGAACGAAAAGTTATATCTTCTGTTGAAGAATGGAGAAAGGATCCAAAACCGGAAACAACAGTCGTAGAATCACCCATTTACAGAAAAGAAACTGGACTTTGGGAACATCAGAAATACTTCATTTCACTTGCATTTGAAGACCACAAAAAACCGTATGGAGCAAGGTATGTACTTGCTGACATGGTTGGACTTGGCAAGACCGTGCAACTTGCGATGTCAGCACAATTAATGGCTCTTTACGGTGATAAACCTATTCTTGTAATTGTTCCAAAGACTTTGCTGTGGCAATGGCAAGATGAGATGTACACATTACTTGACATGCCATCGGCTGTTTGGACTGGTAAAGAATGGGTCGACGAAAACGGAATAAAGTATCCATCCATAGGTGATGAAAGTATCAAAAAGTGCCCGAGGAGAATAGGCATTGTATCGCAAGGGTTGATTACAGCTAATTCTCCTATTGTGGATTATTTACTGTCGCTGGAATACGAATGTGTGATTGTAGATGAAGCACATAGAGCAAGGAGGAAAAGGTATAATCAATTCGATGAAAGATTAGACGAAGACAACCAAAACAACCTTATGAAATTTTTGATGGAGTTATCTAAAAGAACAAAGAGTATGCTTCTTGCAACCGCCACACCTGTCCAAATTCATCCAATAGAGGCTTGGGATTTACTTCAAATACTATCCCAACGAAACGATAGTGTCCTGGGTAGCAAATACAGTAAATGGCGAACTCAACCAGAAAGGGCAATTAATCTGTTACTTGGTAGAGAAAAAATAAAAAACTTTGATGAAATCATTGACTGGATGAGAGATCCTTTCCCACCCGAAAATGAAGATATTGTATTTTCTATTATCAGAAAAAGCTTCAATATGAAAGAAGATGAATTTGTCTTGAATTACGAAGCGATAGACAAAATGAAAACGTGTCAAGAATACAGAAGTAATTATAGAAGATTGGAAAGAATTGCAGAAAGTTTCATAGAAAATCATAATCCATTCATAAGACACATCGTTCGAAGAACAAGAGATTTTCTTGAGAATACGATAAATCCTGAGACAAATGAACCGTATCTGAAAAAAGTCGAGGTTAGGTTGTTTGGTGAAAGTGAAGACGAGGCTATAATATTGCCACCGTATTTGAAAAAAGCTTACAGTTACGCTGAAGAGTTCTGTGCCCTTTTACAAAGTCGGGTAAAAAGTGCGGGGTTTTTTAAAACGCTACTTTTAAAACGAGTTGGGAGTACGATAATAGCTGGTAAAAACACAGCCGAAAAGATGCTTGCAAAGTGGGACACATTTGAAGTCGAGGATGAATACGAAGACGAAAATACAGATATGATAATTGAAGAAAGAAAGGAAATACAAAATTTAGCTCCGCAAGAACGAAGATGTCTGGAAAATTTTATCGAGTGTTTGGAAAACAACAAGGAAAGTGACCCTAAGTATGATCTCGTTTTAAAATTACTAACTGAAGATAATTGGTTGGACAGAGGTTGTATAATATTCTCTCAGTACTATGACTCAGCATACTTTGTGGCTGAAAATTTATCGAAAGATTTGAAAGGCGTAAAGATAGGACTTTACGCTGGTGGAGATAAGTCCGGAATTTTTATAGATGGAATATTTGAGAAAAAGTCAAGAGAAGAAATAAAAAGAATGATAAGGCATCACGAATTGAAAATATTAGTTGGAACAGATGCCGCAAGTGAAGGACTGAACTTACAAACACTTGGAAGTCTTATAAACCTTGACCTTCCATGGAATCCAACAAGACTGGAACAACGTAAAGGACGTATACAAAGAATAGGACAGATATTCGACGAAGTGTATATTTACAACATGAGGTACAAAGACTCCGTTGAAGATAGAGTACATCACTTGCTATCATCAAGATTGGAAAATATATACAACTTATTCGGTCAAATCCCAGACGTCTTAGAAGACGTTTGGGTGAAAGTTGCGTTAAATCAAATAGAAGAAGCAAAATACATAATCGATGCTGTTCCGAAACAACATCCATTTGAACTGAGGTATAACCAAATAAAACCCATTAACTGGGAAAGTTGTGCAACTGTTTTGGATAACACTGAAAAGAAAAAATTCCTAATGAACGGATGGAAATAATGAGTTTCTAAAATACTCCCTTCCCCTGACTATCAATCCACACTATCAACGGAAAATCTTTAACTTCTATT
>CAZOAS010000024.1:0-16647 GCA_964577745.1 uncultured Fervidobacterium sp. | reverse complement strand
AGTATTAACAAACATCCGTTGTTGGAACAAAATATCGTAAAGCTATTTTAAATCTCGTATTGTTGGAGAAATTTGTTATGAAAAATTGGATAGTCCTTGCAGAAATATAGTACAAAAACTCAATTCTTCTCACTGCTGCGATGTTTAATATCTTACTTTGATGCATTCCGGTCATGAGCTTCAAAAACTTCACGGAGGAACTCTTTCGCTTTTTAAGGGGATAGTTTTCTTAGCTCTCGATATGATATAATACTCTTAGACTGACCTCATATCCTGGAAGAAATGGTAGTACAATAAAAGAGGATATTAGAAGATTTAATTATATCAAACAAGTGCACGCTTTATTTTTTAGAATTTCATTTGAATTGCTTTGCTTTTCTATCTGTTAATTATGTATACACCTAATTCGCGTTTCGTATCATACTTTTTCAAATATTGATAAAAAACTAAATGCTATGCTAAAATACATGTGATAACATAGTTGTTAACTATCCAGAGTGCCGGGAACACCGGTGAAAATCCGGGACTGCCCAGCAACCGTGAATGGGGACGAAACCCACTTAATACCACTGGCGAAAAGCTGGGAAGGTGTGGGGAGTAGGATGATCCATAAGTCGGGAGACCGACTCTAGATAGAACGTTTTCCCGAAAGCTCGGGCTTTCCGGGAAATTTTTTCGTTACTTTATGAATTACCAAAAGGGAGGTATGGCTTATGTTTCACGGGGATAAGTGGGAAGAACTTTCAAGGTCTATTATTCATCGATTAAATAACCTTACAAAACCAGTAGGAAGTTTAGGCTACTTAGAAGAAATTGCTATGAAGATGGGATTAATCCAAGGAAAGGTTATTCCAGACCTTCCGGAAGATAAGAGAGTTTACGTATTTGCAGCCGACCATGGTGTGGCTAACAACGGTGTTTCGGCATATCCAAAGGAAGTCACATATCAAATGGTATTGAACTTCTTGCGTGGGGGAGCGGCGATAAATGTTTTCTCAAGACATGTTGGTGCAAGTGTGTACGTTGTTGATGCCGGTGTCGATGGCGATTTTAATATCGATGATCCAAATTTGATACATGCAAAAGTTGGATACGGTACGAAAGATTTTACAAAAGAACCGGCGATGAGTTACGAAGAAGCGAAGAAATGTATCGAATACGGTAGGAAAATAGCCAAGGAAGCTATAGATGATGGTGCCGATTTATTGGTTGTTGGAGATATGGGGATAGGTAACACAACAACTGCAACGGCTATAGCTGCTGCTTTTGAATTTGATATCGATGAAATACTCGATATAGGTACACCGCTTGATAAAGATGGATTGAAGAGAAAGAAAGAAGCTGTTTTAAAAGCATTGGAAGTTAACAGACCAAATCCTTCGGATCCTATCGATGTACTCAGTAAAGTTGGTGGATACTGCATAGGTGAGATGGCTGGCTTTATCCTTGAAGCAACAGAAAACGGAGTTCCAGTTATAGTTGATGGATTTCCAACATCTGCTGGTTTATTATTGGCATGGGAGATGAATTCAAATGTTATTGATTACGTTTTCGCAGGGCACAAGTCGAAAGTGAAAGGTCACAAAGTTATACTTGATACTCTTGGATTAAGACCCATACTGGATCTTGATATGCGCTTAGGTGAAGGAACAGGTGCGGTACTTGCCATTTCGATTATCGAAGCTGCTATCAAGATGATTCGTGAGATGGCAACGTTCGATTCTGCGGGTGTTTCAAAGGGGACAGATCAATGATACTAATCACAGGTGGAGTGAAATCGGGAAAGAGCTCGTTTGCACTTGAACTGGCAAAAAACTATCAAAGAAAGGCTTTCTTAGCAACTGGTGTGCCTTTCGATGATGAGATGAAAATAAGAATCGAAAAACACAAAAATGAAAGAGGGAACGAATTTGATACTTACGAAGAACCACTTGAAGTTGCACGTATTTTGATAGAGATTTCCGACAATTACGATGTTATCGTATTCGATTGTCTGACAACGTACCTTGGAAATCTGTATTATTACAACGTCGATGTGGAAAGTTATATCGACAATCTAATAGACACCATTTCCAAACTCCAAACACAGTTAATTCTCATCACAAACGAGGTAGGTTTAGGTATTATACCGGAAAACAAACTGGCAAGGTTGTACATGGAAACACTTGGAAGGACGAATACGAAACTAGCAAGAATTGCTCAGGAAGTTTATCTCATGGTTAGTGGCATTGGAGTGCGGATAAAATGAGTAAAATAATTAAGAAACAATTAATCGGTACAACTTCATGGCTCGTACCTGGCACGTACTATGAAAACGCTCGACTTGTAGCACAATTTGTCGATTTTGTTGAATTACTTGTTTACACATGGGATAGCGATACCAAAAACCTTCTTGAATCGGAATTACCAAAATTAAATCATTTAACCGAAGTATATGGTTTGAAATACACTGTTCACTTGCCGACGGATAATTTTGAGAATGTGAAAAAAGCCCTTGATTTTCTTGAAGGAAAATTGGAGATAATTAATTACGTTGTACATCCTTACGTTAGTAATGAATTCGAAGAATTTCTAAGAACATTTGAGAAAGTTTCCGTTGAGAATCTCAAAGAAAGGGTTTATTACTCTGATAGGATGGTAATTGATATAGGGCATCACTTAACTGGTGAAAAAGTTGAGCTCAATAAAGTTAAAAAGATAACTGAAATTCATCTTATGGGAGTAAAAGATGGGAAAGATCATCTAAGTATTGATGAAAAGACGCTTAGTACTTTACATGACATCTTAGGTGATGAGTTATTTGACATAGAACTCTTATGTTTCGAAATCTTTTCTATGAAAGATTTCATTGAATCACTTGTAACATGGCAACGATGGAAAGAACGTCTTAGCAAACTGGTCGGTGATGCGAATGGTTAATTTATTGGAGGAAATCGCACTTGCATTCTCATTTTTATCACGCCTTCCAATACAACTTGGTAATATAAAAGATTGGGAAGTGAAAGTCAAAAAGATGCCTGCGTATTTTCCAATTGTTGGTTACGCTCCGGGGTTTATGTATTATGTTGGTTCGTTGTTGCAAAGTAAATATCCGAATCTTAGCGTGCTGATATCTTTGAGTTTTGTCTCTTTAGGCTTTTATTTCTTCGATTTATTTCATTTCGATGGACTTCTTGATATGTTTGATGGATTTTTGAATCAATCATCTAAAGAACGAAGACTCGAGATAATGAGTAAAGGAAACGTTGGACCATTTGCGGTGTTCTATGGAACATTGTACGTGATAGTCTTTTGGGAGTTATTTAAACGTTCAAATCCAATTGTTTTTCTTTTCGGAAGCGTCTTTGGAAGGTACACGATGGATGTAGTTATGCTCTTTTCAAAGCCAGCAAAACCAACAGGACTTGGTGCGTTATTCTTCCCATTTAACAAAATACTCGTCTTTTACGCAATGATTACAACTCTTCCATTGGTACTTTTGGGTGTTAAATTGTACACACTTTCCTTAATTATCTCCTGGATAGTAGGAATAATCATAGCCTTAATTTCGAAAAAAAAGATAGATGGTGTCACAGGAGATGTACTTGGTGGAAGTTGTTTGATAGGGCAGATGATTACTATTTTATCTTTAGCTTGCTTAACAATCGGTTGAAACTAATTGCAAAATTTTTAGTATATACTTTTCCTTCTTAGTAAATTAAAAAGTATTTACTGCTGAATTCAATATACCTATGAAAAAAGTAAAAAGACGAAGATATATGTAAATTTCTCACTTTAAATGCTGTCTAAATTTGAAGGTCTAACAAGAAAGCACTTGACCTAGACCAATGATCAGTTATAATCATAGTAAAAGTGAATAATACCAGCATCATAGGTCCGCAAGGTTAAAAGGGAACACCGGTGAAAATCCGGGACTGCCCAGCAACCGTGAGTAGGGACGAAAACCACATGAATGCCACTGGCTGACAAGCTGGGAAGGCGTGGTGAGTAGGATGATCTACGAGTCGGGAGACCTGCCTATGGTGTATGTCTTTCCCGAATCCTGAGGGGATTATGGGAAATTTTGTTTTTTGGAGGTGGAGTTTGTGCTTAGGAAAGTAACTATTTTTTTGTTGTTCATTTTAGTTTCAGGTATGGTGTTTTCAAATTACTTGGGAGCAGAAGCCGCTGGTATCAAAGGTGGAAAGTTAACTTTGATTTTAACAACAGCTCCACAAACTTTTAATTGGTTCAACGCAGGGATAGGAGATAGTTCTATTATTGGACACCTTCTTGGCAGAGGTGGAAGATTAGCCGAATACAACGAAATTGAGAAAAAATATTACCCTGGAATTGCCGAAAGTTGGAAAGGTCCAAGAGTTACAAAAGATGGAGGAATGGAGATTATTTTTTATCTCAGAAAAGGTGTTCGTTGGAGTGATGGTAAGCCATTTACTGCCGATGATGTTGTCTTTACCTTCAACAATGTAATTTTGAATCCTAAGTTTCCAAATAGGATTCAAGATCAACTGAAAACATCGAAAGGTTTATTACCAGAAGTGAAAAAAATCGATGATTATGCCGTTAGAATCTTTTACAAAGAAGTTTATAGACCTGCTTTCGATGCTGTTGCAAGGGTTTATATTCTTCCAAAGCATATCTGGGAGCCTCAGATGAAAACAAAAAAAATATCTGAGATTTGGGACATTAGCGCCATTTCAAAAGGTGAATTAGTTGGATTGGGTCCGTTTATTCCTGTTGAATACGTACCTGAGCAATACATAAGATTGATGAGAAATCCTTACTATTGGAAAGTTGATAAAAATGGCGTTCAATTACCTTATTTAGATGAAATTGTTTATAAGATAGTTCCAAATTATGAGGCTGGCAAATTGATATTTTTGACGGGTGGTGCTGATGTATTTGCTCCAAGAGCTGGCGATATTGTTGCTATAAAAGAAAAAGAAGATTTCGTAGTTTTTAGACAAGGACCTACTCAATCTATTCAGTATTTGGCTTTCAACTTTAACGTTAAGGATCTGGTAAAAAGGGGTTGGTTTAGAAATATTCATTTCAGGAAAGCAATCGCTTATACGATAAATAAGCAAGCTATAATAAACGTTGTTTATCAAGGTTTTGGAGTTGAGCAAAACAGTGTTGTTGCTTTTATGTCGCCATTTTTCAATGAAAATGTGGTTGAAAAATATAATTACAGTATCGATAGAGCAAAAAGTGAGCTTAAACTTGGTGGATTCCGTTTTGGAAAGGACGGTATTTTGTACGATAGCAAAGGTAACAAAGTTGAATTTACTCTTATAACCGACTCAAGTGATACGTTCAGAGAACAAGTCTGTACGATATTGATTAACGAATGGAGAAAGCTGGGAATAAACGCTAAACTGGCAGTGGTAGATAAAAATTTAGTCTCAAAGTTACTTGAGCAAACAGGTGATTGGGAGGCTGTAGTTAGTGGGTTAATGGCTTTTGAAGAACCACAGCTTTCGGCTCATATATGGCGTTCTGATGGTACGAAACATTTTTGGAATTTTTCACCAAAGATTGCAAAATGGGTAGATGAAAGAGAATATGTGAAGTTTAATTTTGAAGAGGAAATAGATAAAATTCTTGATAAGAATGTTTTGACTCTGGATGATGGAATTGCTAAAAATTATTGGTATTTGTTCCAAAGAATTGTTTCTAAAAATTTACCTGTTATTCCTCTTGTTTCAAGTATAAAGTTTTTGGCGTGGCATCAGAAAGTCAAGAATATTAGACCTGGAGAGCTGGATTCCTTCAATTGGTGTATAGATAGGATTTATATTGATGAGCCAAAAAATAAGGTGAAAGGTGGGAAAAGTAATGAGGGATAACAAAAAGATTGTGCTTATGATTGCACATGGAAGTAGAATCAATGAATCAAAGTATATTTGTGAGAAAGTCAGGGACGATCTTGAAGGCTTAACTGGTGAACGAGTTGAAATTGCTTATATGGAACTTGCTAAGCCTTCTATCGAAGAGAAAGTCGAAGAGTTGTATAACGATGGTTACAGAAGGTTTGTGGTATTACCTTTTTTTCTTTTCAGTGGGATGCATATAAAGAGTGATATTCCTGAGGTATTAAATGCTCTTTGTGAAAAGTATGGGATATCTTATGTTATGGCAAGGTCCATTGAGTATGATAGAAGATTGGCGGACATTTTAAAAGAACGATTACAAGAGATAGGTGATTTTTGATGTTGGGTTATATGGCTTCACCAAAACAAATTGAAGAAAAAAGTTTCTCTCTTATAAGAGATAAGATAAAGAGAAACGATTTGTCACAGGAAGAGCTGGAGATTTTATACCGTGTTGTTCATACAACGGCTGATTGGGGTTTTGAGAAGCTTTTTCAAATTTCAAATGATTTTCTTGAAAAGTGGTATAAATTGATCTTAACACCACGTGCGTACAATAAAAAGTTACTTGTTTACGTTGATACTAAAATGATAAAAGCAGGGGTTAGCAAATTTAAGAGTGATTTGGCTGGAATTAAACTTTTTTGTCCAAACGAATATAAAACTGTAGTTAACTTAGCGCAAAGACAAAATTTAACACGTGCTATTGTTGGCATAGATTGGACTGTTGAAAAAAGAAAAAATACCAAAATTTTTGTGATTGGTAATTCTCCAACAGCACTTTTCAGGTTGTGCGAACATGTAAAAAAAGATGAGCAACTTAGCAATATTTTGGTAATTGGAGTGCCTGTTGGTTTTGTTGGTGCAAAGGAATCCAAGGAGATTTTAAAAAGTTTGGGAATACCTTATATAGTGATTGATGGTGAAAAAGGAGGAAGTACAATAGCTGTTGCTATTATAAATGCCTTGCTGAATTTAACCGTTAAAAAGTTGGGATTTGATTATGAATTTACAAGATAATCTAAGATACGGATACACAACAGGTAGTTGTGCTGCCGCAGCATCTAAAGCGGCTCTTTATATGCTAATAAATCAAAAGAAAATCTCCGTTGTTGAATTATTAACACCATCTGGTTACGATTTGCTTCTCGATGTGGAACATACATCAGTCAATTCAGATTACGCAGAATGTGCTGTGAGAAAATATGCAGGTGATGACCCTGATGTTACTAACGGTCTGTACATCTTTTCAAAAGTTGAATTTATTGAAGAAAAAAAGAATATTATCGAGATAACAGGAGGAGATGGAGTTGGAATTGTTACTAAGCGTGGGTTGAGCGTTGAAGTAGGGCAGTATGCTATTAATCCAGTTCCAAAAGAGATGATAGAGACAGAAATAAAAAGAATTTTGAATAATTACGGATTGGATAAAGGGGTAAAAATTACAATAAGTATTCCAAAAGGCGAGGAAGTCTCTAAGAACACTTTAAATCCAAAGCTTGGTATAAAAGGTGGTTTATCCGTCTTGGGAACAACGGGAATTGTTAAACCTATGTCTAATGAGGCATTTGAACATTCATTAATATTGGAGATAAAGCAAGTATCTTTGTACTCAAAGTTAATAGTGCTTTCTCCGGGTAACATTGGTCTGAAAAAAGCTTTAGAGCTTGGCTTTCAAAGAGAGAATATAGTGACTTTTGGTAATTTTCTTTACACAGCTCTTGAGGCTATTAAGGTGCTTGATTTCAAAGAAGTCGTGTTGATTGGAGAACTTGGAAAATTAATAAAGGTGGCTGGTGGAATTTACAATACATATAGTAAAATAGCCGATGCACGGAAGGAAATTTTTATGTATTACCTGCTAACTTTTATGAAAGGTTCCATTGGGTATGATTTATTTTCAAAGTTAACTTTATCGACAACAACACGAGAAATGGTTAGTATTTTGCATGAATATCATGTAGATGTCCAAGGATTTTTTAGATTTTTGGAAAGTGTAATTGCACAAAGGCTGTTTGATTATCTGGGAAAAGATATGACAGTTCAGGTGATTTTGTTTTCAGAAGGTGAATAAAATGATTTATATTGTCGGAGTGGGACCTGGAAATTTAGATTTTTTAACTGAAAAATCGATAAGAATAATTAGGCAAGCTCATATCCTTGTTGGTGGTAAAAGGAATTTGGAGCTGGTTGACAGTTTGAGAGTTAATGAAGTTAATAAAATTGTTTACGATAGTAAATTCGATTTGGAAAGTTTTCTTAAATGTATTAATTCAAATGATAACGTAGTCTTCCTTGCAAGTGGAGATCCAATGCTTTACGGTATTTTCTTAACTATCTCGAAATATGTTGATAAAAATAACATTTGTGTAATTCCAGGTATAAGCGCAGTTCAGTATCTTTGTGCTAAGTTAAAGATATCCATGGAAAGATTGATAACTCTTTCAGCTCACGGAGGATTTATCAATGAAGAATTTTTAAGAGAAATTGTTTTTGCTTTGGAAAAGTACAAAAAAGTGGCTATATTCACTGACCCATCTAATACACCAAAGTATATAATCTCAAACTTAATGAAGAATCAAGAATTTTACAATCTGGCTTATGAAAACAAGGATATTTTTAGATTGTACATAGGTGAAAATCTGTCGTATGAAAATGAACGAATATCAGTATTTTGCTTCGAAGATATTAAGCATTTACCTGAGGATTTTGCAGTGTTAAATACAATGCTAATAACGATTGGTGGTATGTGACAATGAGCAAAGTCTTTGGATTTAAGGATTCGGACTTTGAGTTATTAGAAAATGTACCGCATACAAAACAAGAAGTTAGAGCAATAATTGCTCACAGATTAGGCTTGAAAGAAGATAGCGTCCTGTGGGATATTGGTGCCGGTACTGGAACGGTTGCTATTGAGTGTGCAAATTTAATAAAAAAAGGCTTTGTTTACGCCATAGAACGTGACAAGACAGCGTATGAATTATTAGTTAGAAATATAAAGAAATTCAATATTTCGAATATATTTCCAATTCACGGAGAAGCACCGAGTGTTTTTGAAGAGTTGAAAAAGGCAAAATCGCCGACTCACGTATTTATCGGAGGTAGTTGTAAAAAGACAAGAGAGATTTTGGAATATTTTAAGTTCAAAAGTAAATCAGTGGAGAAAATAGTGTTAACAGCTGTAACTTTTGAGACTCTTTCAGAGGTCCTTAGTGTAATCAATGAAAAAAACTTCCAAGAACTTTTTGAGTATGAAATAATACAAGTGTCGATTGCGAAGACAAAGAAGCTTTCGAGTTATTCATTTTTAATGGCTAACAATCCTATATTTTTATTCGATATTTCAAAGAAATCAAAAAGTTTGGAGTGAATTTTATGCTCGGAAAACTATTTGCTGTTGGTGTTGGTCCTGGTGATAGCGAGCTTTTAACAATTAAGGCTTTGAATGTACTTCGTAATGTAGATTATGTTTTTGCTCCTTCTGGAAATAACGATAATGGTCTTGCTATAAACATTGTTAAAAATTATATCAATTGTCCTTACATACTTTTAGATTTTCCTATGAGTGGCGAGTTTAAAGATAAAATCAAAGCAAATGCTGAAATTGTATACGAAAAACTGAGTGATGGAAAAAATTGTGCGTTTATAACACTCGGTGACGTGTCAATTTATAATTCTTTCTGGTATCTTTACGATGAGCTTTTGAATATAAATAAGAATTTGGAGGTTGAAATAGTTCCAGGAATAACATCTCTTTCATTAGCAAGTGCTAAGTTAAAGATACCAATCGCACAAAAAGATGAAAGTTTCTGTGTTGTGCCATTTGGAAATTTAGAGATTATTCGGAGTAATTTGTTTAAAACGATTGTATTTCTTAAACCGACGAAAGATACTGAAAATTTGGTTGCAGAATTAAAACTGAACGGCTATAAAGATATAAATTTAGCAGAAAAGCTCGGCATGAAAAATGAAAAAATAGGTAACGTTTCTGAGTTTGATTTATCTCAAAGAGAATATATGCGGATTATTATAGCTAAAAAATAGAAGGTGATGAAATGGTTTATTTTATAGGTGTTGGACCGGGGGATCCAGAGCTTTTGACTATTAAAGCGCTTAAAATTATCCAAATTAGCGATGTAATAATCTATGCTGGTTCTCTTATAAATCCCGAAATTTTATGTTATGCAAAAAGTGATGCATTGAAATTCGATAGTTCGAAGTTATCGCTTGAAGAAATAATTCAGTTAATTGAAGAAAATTGCGAAAATAAGACTATTGCACGTCTCCATTCTGGTGATCCGAGTTTGTACGGAGCCATATACGAACAGATGCAGGAGCTTGATAAAAGAAATATACCGTATGAGGTAATTCCAGGCGTTAGTTCACTTTTTGGAGCAGTTTCAAGATTAAAACGAGAATTTACACCTCCAGAATTGTCTCAAACGTTGATAATTACAAGACTTGAAGGTAGAACTGCTGTACCTCAAAATGAGCGGTTGTCGTCTCTTGCTACTCATAAAGCCAGTATGGCAATTTTTCTGAGTATTCATATGATAGACAGAGTTGTTGAGGAGCTTTTAAAAGGTGGGTACGATAAAGATACACCTGTTTACGTTGTTTACAAAGCTACTTGGAAAGATGAAAAGATTATTAAAGGGAAGATAGAAAATATAGCATCTCTTGTCAAGGATTCGGAAATAAAAAATACAGCAATCATATTCGTAGGAGATTTTCTTGAACCTTATGGTGGTTATTCAAAGTTATATGACCCTACATTTTATCATTCTTTTAGAAAGAAGGAAAACTAAGGTGTGCAAAGAGTTAGCGATTGTTTCTATATCAAACAACGGTTTAAAGATTGCGAAAAAAATATTAAGCCTTATAGATGGTGATTTATATTGCTTAAGTAAATACGCTAAGGATGATTGTGTGAAATTCGAAAATCTTTCAGAGATTACAGAAAGAATTTTCAAAGAATACAAAGCCTTAGTTTACATAATGGCTACAGGTATAGTTGTTAGAAGCATCGCTAAAGTTTTAAATAATAAATTCAGCGACCCTGCTGTAATTGTAATAGATGATGGTGGTAACTTTGTTGTGAGTTTATTGTCTGGACACTTTGGTGGTGCAAATGAGCTAACTTTGAGATTAGCTAAGATATTAAACGCAACAGCTGTTATAACAACCGCAACCGATGTTCATAATAAATTTGCTATAGATGTTTACATGAAAAAATACGGTATGCTGGTTAACAATTATAAGCTTTTGAAAGATTTTAGCGTTAGTGTCTTAAATGATAATTCAATGAGAATATATATAGATGAAGAATTAGAAGAATTTGAATTTTCCAGAGAGTTAACTGAAAGATTGTCGAAAGCAGTTTTTGATAGATTTTTCCAAGAGTACGACTTATCGATAACTTTTAGAGATTATGTCCATTCAAAATTGATTTTGTACCCAAAGGTACTCCATGTTGGTTTGGGATTTACAAGCAAGGTTTCATATGAAGATTTGCTGAATAAGATAAATTATATTTTTAAAAAGAACAAATTATCTTTAAAGAGTTTAAAGACGATTTCCTCGATTGATAGAAAAGCAGAAAGTGAAAGTTTTAAGCATTTAATTTCCTACATGAATAAAAAATACCTTGTAAATGCAATTTCTTACAGAGTTGAAGATATAAAACCTTACGAAGATAAATTTCCCACTTCTGATTTTGTCAGAAGAACTGTAGGAGTTGGTTCTGTAGCAAGACCATGTGCGTATCTTTCGAGTAATAAAGGTAAAGAGCTATTTTATGAAAAATTTGAAGGTATAACTGTTTCATTGTTTTTGGAGAATCCTAAGGGTGAGAGTTGGTGATTTGCCATGGCATGGATAAAGGTTGTGGGAACTGGTCCCGGAAAAATTGATTATCTAACACTTAGGGCTTTTAATCTCTTAAAACAGGCGGATTTAATTGTTGGGTATCAAAGGTATATAGAATTGATAAAAGAAGAATTTTCAGATAAACAAATGTTCGATTTCGGAATGGGTGATGAGTATTTAAGAGCTCAAAAAGCTATAGAATTGTATCTTTCGGGAAATAAAGTTGCTGTTATTTCAGGCGGAGATGCGGGTCTGTATGGCATTGCTTCGATTGTGATTGAAAAGATGATTGAATTAAACATTGATTTTGAAAAAGCTGAATTTGAGGTTGTACCAGGGGTTACGAGTGCCACAGCGGTCTCAAATATGTTTGGTTCAGTATTAACTCAAGACTTTGCTACTATAAGTTTATCCGATTATCTCATACCTTGGGAGGAAATTGAAAAAAGATTGATTGAATTTTCAAAATTGGATATATCTATTGCCATATACAATCCCATTAGCTCAAAGAGAGTTCAGAATTTTGAGAAAGCTTTAGAAATTTTGAGAAAATACAGAGCTTTGGATACCTTAGTTGTTGTCTCAGAAAATGCATATCGTGATGGTGAAAAGAGTTTTGTTGTGACATTAAGGGATTTGAAGAAGGAAGATGTGAACATGAGTACGATAATAATTGTTTGTCCATCAAATGCAAGAATCATCGTTAATGATCGAAAAACATACGTTTTAGTTCCAAGATATTACAGAAAAGAAAGTGGGAATTTCTGAGAATATGAGAGTATTGGTACTTTCTGGTACTTCGGATGGTAATAATATAGCGTGTACACTTTCAAAAATAGGTTACAACGTGATATGCACATCTACGACGGATATCGGAGTTGAGTATGCAAAAAAATTTTTTGACGAGCGAGAATGTAATGTTTTAAATCTAAAAAAGACATTTCAAACAGTTGCAGATATATTGGATTTTATAAAATCTGAGAAAATAGATTTGGTAATAGATTCAACACATCCATACGCAGAAAATATAAAAAAACTTACATTATCTTTGCAAGATGAAATCTTAGTTATACGTTACGAGCGTCCAGAAGTTTTATTTGACTATGAAAATATCATCTACGTTGATTCATACGAGAAAGCGGTCGAGAAATGCATTTGTTACGATAATATTTTCTTAGCTATAGGTACGAAAAATCTCCAAAATTTCAAAGTGCTTATTGATAGCGGGAAGAAATTGTTTGTGCGTGCGTTACCGATACAAGATTCTGTTCGAAAATGTACAGAGATTGGTTTAAGTATAGAGCAGCTAATCTTAGAAAAAGGACCTTTTTCCACTGAAAAGAACATAGAACATTTTAAAAATAGCAATGCTCAAATAGTTGTTTCGAAAGATAGCGGGGAAGAAGGTGGAATAAGAGAAAAGATAGAAGCTTGTAAGATTTTAAATATACCTATAATTATAGTTAAGAGAAAAGCTTTCAACTATAAGTACAAATTCAGTTCCATGGAAGAGTTGTTAAACTTTCTTCAAAGATGTTAAAAGGGGGTATGGCTATGCATAAGCTATTTATTTTAGTAAGTTTGTTTATTTATTCGACTTTTGGTTTCTCAATGCACATAGCTGAAGGTTTCTTACCAATTAGCTGGTCACTTTTTTGGTATGCGTTGATGTTACCTTTCGTTATGATAGGTATTAGAAAAATCTCGAGCTTATTTGAGAAAGACAAAAGGAATCTTATCAGCATCTCATTTGTTACGGGATTTGTGTTTGTACTCTCTGCGTTGAAAATTCCATCTGTGACAGGAAGTTGTTCACACCCAACTGGAGTAGGATTTGGAGCCGCCATTTACGGTCCTTTTGTAACGAGTGTTATAGGAACAGTAGTCTTGCTTTTTCAAGCTCTATTACTTGCTCATGGTGGTATTACAACCTTAGGGGCGAATGCATTTTCTATGGCTATTGTGGGCGGAATTGTAGGGTACTCAACGTTTAGATTACTGAAGAAACTTAAAGCAAAGGATAGTTTTTCCATATTTTCGGCAGCATTTTTAGCCGATTTTTCTACGTATGTTGTTACTTCTCTCCAACTTGCATTAGCATTTCCGTCGAAAGAGGGTGGAATTCTCGGCTCATTTCTAAAATTCGGAAGTGTATTTATCGTAACTCAGATTCCTCTTGCAATCTTTGAGGGGATACTTAGCATATTTGCTTACAGATTTTTGCTACAATATTTAAATCAAAATGTAGAAAGTGTGGTGATTAAGCATGAAAATTAGAGATCTTATTCTTATATTAATAGCCATTGGGTTAATTGTGTTGCCCATCTTATTTGTTAATGGTAATTTCGAAGGTGCGGATTCTCAAGCTGAGGAGATGGTATCACAAGTTTCACCTGATTATGAACCTTGGTTTAAGCCATTTTGGGAGCCACCAAGTGGAGAAATAGAAAGTTTACTCTTTGCCGTACAAGCAAGTATAGGCTCTGCTATTATTTTTTACATTGTTGGTTATGTAAATGGTCTTAAAAAACAAAGAGAGTTCCAATACAAACGCTGAGATTTTCATGGGTAATTTGGATTTTCTGGTATTTTTTCTTTTAATTCTTGTTAATTTTATCATAGCTGAGATTTTGAACCTCAGCATGTTTTTTTATATCGTTTCATTCTTAAATGTTATATTTGTATTTTTTATACAACTAAAAGGTGACATCAGGAAGAATTTTTTCCTTTTAATTTCCATAGGTATTTTAACATTAATTTCGGCACTTCCAATATTAATAGAAATTGATTTTTCTTCTGGTTTCAGATTTTATTTGTCAAATGTGATAGTTTTTCTAAAAACGTTCTTCCGAAGTTTAACAATGATTTGTGTCTTAATAATACTATCTTCAAAAAACGATATTGCGGATTTTGCTTATGTGCTTAGTAAATTACGCTTTAACAAACATTTCATAACATTCTTTGTTTTAAGCTATAAAGCTATAGAAAACATATACGTTGTATTTAAAGAGACAATTGAATCACAAATTTCAAGAAATGGGTACTCATCTGAAAAAGCTTCTTTTAACTCTATAATATTTCTTATTCAAGGTGGAACGATAAAAACAATTAGCCGAATTGAAGATACATTACTTGCTTACGAGAGTAAGAATGTACAAGACATAACTTTCCTTGAAAAAGATTATAAACTGACTGTGAAACCTTTTCTGTACGAGAGTTTATTGATATTCTCGGTGGTGATGTTTTACGTCTAATCTTTCATTGATTGAATTTGAACATGTAAGTTTTTCGTATGGAGATAGAGTTGTATTTAGCGATTTTAACCTTACAATAAACGAGGGTGATTTTGTTTTTCTGTTGGGGCCAAACGGTTGTGGTAAAACTACTCTTTTGAAGCTGATAGATGGTTTAGTACGACCTTCGCATGGGCATTTGAAATTTAGAGGCGAAAAGTACAGGTACGAAAGAAGTTTCTTAAGAACTTTAAGGGAAAATGTTGGTTTTGTATTTCAAAATCCGGATGTACAGATATTTGCTCCAACAGTATTCCAGGAATTGTCCTTTGGACTAATGAGCAAAAAATTAAAAAAAGAAGAAATAAAAAGTATAACTAATATTTTCTTGAAGGAGTGGAACTTGGAACAATACGCACTGTATAATCCATTCAAACTGAGTTACGGGTACAAAAAGTTACTTACCATAGCAAGTGTGTTGATAACTTCACCAAAAATGATTCTATTGGATGAGCCGACAAATTATCTTGATGAGCAAAACTTAGAATTCTTGATTGAAAAGCTATTCGAGTTGAGAAAGATTGGTTTGACAGTTGTTGTAGCAACCCATGATTACACTTTCCTAAATCGATTTTCGGAAATGTCAAAAATTGTATATATTTCGAAAAGGGTGTGAAAAGATGTATGCTTAGCGTTTTAATCAACGATTCTGGTATCTATGGTCTTTGGATGATAAAAACTTTGTTGAGAGCAAATCTAAAATTCAAGGTAGTTTTCTTAGAAAATTCTGATGTGATAAATCTTGAAAATTCAAAAGCTTTATTTGTTCCAGGTGGCTGGTCTGAGAACAAATTTCAATGGTTTTCTGACGAATCAAAGGCAAAGTTAAGAGAATTTTTAAATAACGGTGGTTTATATTTTGGCATTTGCGGTGGTGCCAGCCTTGCAAGTAATGGTTTTCTGAATTTAATCGATATTCAAAGAGATAAAGAAGGAGTGAAAATATTCAGTGGTCCTGCAAAGATAAAGTTTTATAAGCATCCACTGACGAATAACCTTGATATTCAGCAATTTCTCTGGTATCCACCGAAGTTTAAAGTTTTAAATTCTAAAGTCAGGGTATTAGCTCGGTTTGATGAACCATTGGACGGGGCTTACATTTCAGATATTCCATGGGAATATTTGAAAGTACATCGTTATTTGGGAACAATTCAATACCACGGAAATTTATTTTCGACAAGATTGATGCAAAAAAATCCCGTGATGATGCTCGAAAGGTTCGGGGATGGTTATGTATTGGTCACAACGATACATTTCGATACTCCCAATTCAACAGGAATAGAATTTTTCAATAATTTAAGAAATTATTTTTCTTTAGAAACTACAGACTATAAATCGAATTTACACAAAAGTATACAAAGTAGATCCAAGTTACAAGATGAAACGATAAGATACTTAAATGAAATTTACGGTTACTTGCATCGAGCATTTGATTGTGCTGTTAAAAGCATGCTAATGTACAAAAGATACGACTTTTTTTATGCATGGAGGAAAAATATAAGAGGCTCAGAATTCCAAACACTTTACTTTTTGATTTTAGAACTTTTAGATTTGTTATCTTCTTATGTATTCTCAGACGAGGCAATAAGCAAAACATGGGATCTTTTGACTTA
>CAZOAS010000023.1:0-17705 GCA_964577745.1 uncultured Fervidobacterium sp. | reverse complement strand
GACAATCAAAGAGAGAGCACAAGTTATAGGCTTTGTGATGCAAAATCCAAATCAGATGATAACCAAAACTATAATTTACGATGAGTTGGCGTTGGGTTTGAGATTACGTGGCGTGAGCGAAGCCGAAATTGAAGATAAAGTAAAGGAAGTATCAAAGATATGCGGTCTTTACAGTTTTCTCAAATGGCCTGTTTCCGCTTTGAGCTATGGACAGAAAAAGAGAGTTACTATAGCATCGATACTTACGCTTGATCCGGAAATTTTAATCCTCGATGAACCAACCGCTGGACAGGATTTCAGTCACTATTCAGAGATAATAGATTTTCTGGACACTTTGAACTCACTGGGCGTTACTATTATTATGATAACCCACGATATGCACCTTATTATGGAATACAGTGATAGAACGCTCGTTTTTGCAGATGGTGAAATCATAGCCGATACACAACCATCTTCCGTACTTACGAACATGGAACTCGTCCAGAGAGCTAATTTAAAAGAAACCACGTTGTACACACTTGCGCAGATCGTAGGGATAGATAACGAAACGAGCTTTGTACAACATTTCATAGACTACGATAGGTTGGTGAGAAGAAACAATGCAAGAAAAGTTAATTTCGTATAACACTGAGACGTCATTTATCCACAGTTTATCTGGATTAACAAAGTTGATCGGATTTATACTCTTAACATCCACTGTGATGTACACTTACGACATCAGGATAATCGTCGCAATGCTTATATTTTCATTTGCATTGCTCCGTTTGGCTAAGATTAAATTCTCACAGATAAAATTGATGCTAATTTATGTACTGGTATTTTTATTAATAAACGAGGCGATAACTTTCCTCTTCTCGCCTCAGGAAGGTGTGAAATTATACGGAATGAGTCACGAAGTATTCAGATTTACAGAAAGATACGTTCTCACACTTGAGCAGTTATTTTATCAGATCACGAAATTTCTCAAATACATATCCGTTATACCGCTTGGAATGATATTTCTCTTTACGACAAATCCAAGTGAACTCGTTTCCTCTTTAAACAGAATAGGTGTAAATTACAAGATAGCTTACGCAGTGGCGCTTACGTTAAGATACTTTCCAGACGTTCAAAAAGCGTACGTTGATATTAGTCTTGCACAACAAGCAAGAGGCATAGACCTTTCAAGAAAAGCAAAGTTCAAAGACAGATTCAAAAACGCACTCTTGATATTGATACCACTGATATTTTCCACGATGGAGCGTGTTGAAAAGATAAGTAACGCAATGGATTTAAGAGGATTCGGAAAATATAAAAAACGCACGTGGTACACAACCAAGAAATTTGACCTTAAAGATTACCTTGCAATTTCAATTTGCATTTTGATATTGATAGCAACGATATTATTTTCAATCACTGTCAACCAAGGAAGATTTTATAATCCTTTCAGGTAAAGAAAATCGGGAGCTAAGCTCCCGATTTTTATTTAACTTACTATTAAAAGAGTGAATTGAGTTCTTTGTAAATTTCTTCTGTGATTTTTTCTTTAACTTCTGTGGCTTTGATGTTTTCTTTCAGTTGGTCAAGTGAACTCACGCCCAGTATCACACTACTAACGTGTGGGTTTTTCAGACACCATGCGATTGAAAGCTGAGACATCGTTGCTCCAATACCATCGGCGATTTCTTTAAGCCTTTTTAGTTTCTTAGTTGTTTCTTCTTCGAATATACCCCTCTCTTCCATTGTTTTCTTTAGCCAAGGCCATCTATCGAGTCTTGAGCCTTGCGGTATACCTTCGAGATATTTACCACTCAGTACACCAGAAGCAAGCGGGCTCCAAATTGTCGTTCCTATACCATATTTTTCGTAAAGTGGAGCGTATTCTTCTTCGACACGCTTTTTGAATATTAAATTGTACTGTGGTTGCTCAACTACCGGTGGTATACAGTTAAGCTCTTTTGCCACATTCCATGCACTTTCTATTTCTTGTGCACTCCATTCACTTGTACCCCAGTAAAATGCAAGTCCGCTTCTGACGATTTGATCCATCGTCCATACAACTTCTTCCATTGGTACTTCTGGATCCGGTCTGTGACAGTAAAGTATATCGACGTAATCGAGTTGTAATCGTTTCAAAGAATTCCATGTGCCCTCGAGTAAGTGCTTTCTCGAAAGTCCTTTTTGATTGGGACCGTCGCCTCCCCAGAATATCTTCGTCGAAATAACTAAGTCTTCTCTTCTGTACTCTTTCAAAATCATACCAAGCATAGATTCGGCGATACCATTTGCATATGCTTCGGCTGTGTCGATGAAATTAATTCCATTCTCGACTGCGTATCTTACAACTTGCCTCGATGCATTCAAATCAAGTTGGTTACCGAACGTTAGCCATGTGCCAAGTGACACTTCACTTATCTTTAAACCCCACTTACCAACTTTTCTGTACTCCATGATTTCACCTCCTGCTTTTGGGAAAAATTACGGTTCTTCTGAGTAATTCGCTATACGAACTAATTATACCAAAAAAACAAAGGAGATGCAATAGCATCTCCTTATGTAAATTTTTACAATATATTTTTATTTTTTCTCTTCTTTTGTTAACTGCTCAATCAGTTTTTGCTCAATTATTCTGTTAGTTCCAAAATCATCGATTTGCAAATACCATGCAAATGTTTCAACGAGTGCCTGGAGAGGTACCATACCGATTATCTCCGAACCGACAACTGGTACACCGTAGCGTTGCGCTTCTCTTTTTATCGTTTCAAATACTCTGAAGATAGGGGATTTTTTATAGTTAGTTAAATTCATCGAAACTTGTACGATACCTTTTTCTTTTAATTCAACGCCCATAGCCTTTACATACCTGTATCCGCCACTTATGTGTCTAACTGCCTTAGCTATTTTATCTGCTATTTCGATATTATCAGTTCCCAAGTTCACGTTGAAAGCTATCAAAAATTCCCTCGCACCTACGGCTGTAACACCAGCGGTTTCATGCACTTTATCCGGTCCAAAGTCTGGTTTCCATCTTGGGTCTTTTATTTTTTCAAAGAAACCTTCAAATTCCCCTTTCCTAATTTCAGATAGATTTTCCCTTTCCGGACTGGTGGCACTTCGTTCGTACAAATAAACAGGTATGTTAAGTTCTTTACCAATTCTTTCACCGAGTTTCTTTGACCATTCGACGCATTCTTGCATTGTTGTACCTATGAGAGGTACAAGAGGAATGACATCCGTTGCTCCCATTCTTGGATGTTCACCTTTGTGGTATCTCAAATCGATTAATTGAGAAGCTTTCTTTGTCATATCAAACAACGCATCGAGTATCTGTTCTGGTTCACCAACGAGTGTAACAACGGATCTGTTGTGGTCTTTATCCATTGACCAGTCAAGGATCTTCACCTTTGGGTATTTATTTGCTTCGTCTATAATCTGTCTAACTATCTCTTCACGACGCCCTTCACTGAAATTTGGTACACTCTCGATAAGCTTCATTCGAAATCCCCCTTTTTTATTTTTTTCACTTATCCACTGTATGTTTTATCATGTACCACAGATAAAGGTCAAATTTGCCTAAGTGCTCTCCAAAGGCTTCTGCTACCTTTTTAAGACGTTCTTCGTAATCTAAGTATCTTTTCTTCGTCCATCCTTTAGGTAGCTCATCGATTAATCCGTAATGTACCATCGTACGAAGAACATGCTTGTCTAAAATCGCATAATCTTTGAATGCCACGTTTCTTAAAAAATGTGAGCTTTCTTTCCAACCAAGCCCTTTTATGTTCTTTACGAAAAACTCACGTGGATCATCTTGTGCAAGTAATTCACGCAATTTTCCAACTATCCAGCGATTTGAAACGATGAATTTCGCCCTTGCTTCTGGATATATGTGTCCAACCTCTCTAAGTTTATTTGCTAATTCTTCTTCGCTCAAATATACAAAACCATTTCCAATGAGCTTTTGTGCTTCTATTCCACCTTGCGCACTCCAATTTGCAGTTAGTACACAAAAGCTCAATTCCGAGAATAGTTCTTCTTCGGTACCATTTTTTCTTAAATTCTCAAATTCACTCCACCTTGCTTCAACAAGGTCTTTAGCTTTACCTCTTATCGAATTCAGTTTCTCAACAAGTTCATACATTTTGTCCATTTCACATTACCCCTTAAAAATATACATCTTTAGAACGTCTTACCAAATATGAAATAGAAATTAATATTAGTCGATGGAATTGGTATACCCCAACCGGCACGTATCAATCCGAACATTGGCACAGTCAATCCAAATTCTATACCGGCTGAACTTACAAGTTTGTCAAATGAAAATTGATTATCGATAAATCCCATATCGTAGAAAATAGATATATAAAACATCTGATCCGGCGCCTTAAGTCTTATTTCATTGTTGTTCAAACCTATAACTGTTCCCTTGTCTGTTGATTTAACGCCTCTAACTTGATTTAATCCAGCAAGTTCGTATGTAACTGGTTCACCTGCAGTTTGTATAACTTGTCCCGCCAACAATCTTGTTGCCAAAGATACCGATGCATCAAGTGGTATGTGTAGTGTAAACTCACCAAGATAACTCAAAGCATCTGAGCCGTTGGAAGATATTGGGAAGTATTTTGTTCCAATCAAAGTAAACGAAAATCCTTTCATAGGCACGTACAGATTGTCGAGAGTTTCGTAAACGTAAGTACCTGAAACATTCATCGTTTTTGAATTAACGGTTGTTGGTGTATCGATAGTTGTGTCTTTGTATCCAATACCTATACCAAATTGACCAAGTGGTGTTTTCAAAGTATTTAGTTCCACAGAGTAAGAGAATTTCGTTTCCGTACCACCATCTTTTGGATTATCTTGGTACGAAAGTGTGTTACTGAAAGATATTGGCAATGCAAATGGTTTTCTGATACCTGCCGTTAACGAAAGGTTAGTTGTTGAAAGTGCTTTTTGCAAAGATATAGAGATGTTCTCACCATGACCTGTTGGATTAGTTGTCGAAAGTGATAATAAACCAGCGATACCTTCCCACCACGGTCTATCTTTAACAGGTCCCCAGGTCACGCCACCTTGGAAATCAAATTTCTTGTCTTTTTCGTTTGTCTTTACGACAACATCCACCTTGGTATTGTCGCCTTCAACGGGCTCAATACCAATATCGACATTTTTGAAGAAATTGAGTTTTGATAATTCAACGTACGTATTCTGGAGTTCGCTTCTCTTAAGATAATCTCCCGGTTTGACACTTATTAAATCGTTGAATACGTAATCTTTCGTAACATCGTTACCAGATATCTTTACACTTCTAACTTTTATCTCAGTGATTTTGATGTTCAAATATCCATCTTCGTCCAAACCGAGGTTTAAATCTATGAAATATCCACTCTTGTCGTATTTATCCTTTACTTGTTGTATTTTCGACAAGATAACGAAATTCGTGTACGTATCTTCTTTTGTTTCACCGATTAGTTCTTTCTGTGAAAATACCGTGTTACCAACTGTTCTTATACCTTTCAAATTTACTGGTTGTTTTATCACCGTGTTGTCTGTTAGAGTTATCGAAATGCTTTTTGCTGGCACTTTAGCATCCGTTTGTTGCGCTGATATGTCGATTACTCTGAAATACACATACTTAGATACTGTTTGGAAAATTCCTTGAAGTGTTTGAAGTGTTGGTACATACTCTTTTTCAGAATCGAATATTTTCAAGAACCAATTTTTTGATTCGTAATCTTTGTATTTTTTAACATTTATCTCAGACTTGATTTTTGCAAATTCTTTCTTGAACTCCTCATCATCGGTTACGATATCAAATTCTAAATCGTAAAGTACATATTCTGTAACTGAAAAAACGACAGTATCATCTTTTATCTGACCGCTCACATATATAAATGCGAACGACTTGTCTTGGCTCTTCGGTGTGGCTACAAGGTAGCCTTTTGAAGAATAGAGTTGAGCAATGCTATCTATACTTTCCCAGAATTTTGTGAAACTGAATGGTTTGCCTTCCTTCAATTTTAGTTCTTTTTGAATTGTCTCTTTATCTATAACCCCTGGTCCATTTACTTCAAGCTCTATTTTCTTAACTGGATCATTTTCTGTAACTTTTATCTTCAATATCTTCTTATTTTCATCTTTACCTTGGAGCAGTTCAAAGTCGATTTCATCAAAGAACCCTGTATCATCTAAGTTACTTACAATGTCATTAATCGCATTTTCGTTTATATCTTTTCCAAGGTATGCTTTGTAATACTCCTCAAGTTCTCCTTTCGTAAGTGTCTTTAAACCATCGAACTGAACATCTTCCAAGATAAAACCAAAAGATATCACTGTCAAAAGCAAAACGAAAACTAAGACTATAAGACTTTTTTTTCTCACTTCTGTTCCCTCCTCAAAGTTTTGTGTGTTATTCTGTGTTATTCTATCGTATGAATAGATTGCTCAAGTTCATTTAAAAGTTCTCTCAAAATCGATATCTTCTCAGGTGAATCGAGTTCACCAAGGTACGATCTAATCGAATCACTGTTAATAGTATAACATTCTTCGTTAAGACATCTTTGGATTTCCCAATTGATATGTGTATTTAAAAGTAAGACTAAGAACGTATCGACCAAGTTACCGATAGGTTGGCAGTCTATGTTTGATTTATAAAACAGTGCTTCGGTCTTTGTGCCTTTTCCAAGTTCTGTTGTTATTTTCGTGTACCCACCTGTGAGTTCTGTTGCTTGCTTTAAAAATGGTAATCCAAGTCCCACTCTTCTTATCTCTTTCTTTCTTGTTGTGACAAAAGGGTCAAAGATACGTTCTAAAACATCCGGCCTTATTCCACCGGCGTTATCTTCAACGGAAAAGTAAAATTCATCTTCCGTTTCTTTGATTGTTAATACAACATTTTTTGCTCCCGCATTAATTGAATTTTCCGCTATATCGTGGATGTGGTCTGCGATAGTGATTAATCCCAAATAGTCTTAAACCTCCCTTCACGTATAGCACTTAAAACATCAGTGGTGTTCCCAACTTCGCTTGGCAGGTAAACCTTTCTTGAACCTACTTCATCCGGTTGATGTGCATCGGAAGATGATAGAATTACAAAACCCTTATTTTTAAACTCCAAAAATGTCTCTTTCTTTCTCACTTCAATAACGTTTGTTCCTTTTGGAATCATTCCAAGTTGGTAAATCACCCCAAACTTTCTATCAACGTGGGCAAAGACTGGAATTCCGTTGTGGTTGTTTATAATTTCGATGGTATCATCGATTGTGAGGTTAGTTGGAAAACCAAGGTAAAAGTCTATTGTATCAACGAATTCTTCCGATTCGTTTATAACTAATTGATAGCCGAATTTCTCTGGATCGTAAGGAAACGGTGTGATGTTCTCTTCGACGATTTTTGAAACTGCAAGGCAATCTTCGATATTTGAAAAGTATCCCAGTATGTGGACGTCTTCCATAGTGTGTATCTCTATCCCCGGTACAACGATTTTTCCTTTACAAAAATTAATAAAAGCCGCTACATTGCGAGCGGTATTGTGATCGGTTATTGAGATGATGTCTATATTCTTTTCACATATAACCGAGGGTAACATGCTGATATCCCCACAAGGAGATAAACAAGAATGTATGTGCAAATCGGCTATTTGAAAATTTTTATTATCTGATACCAAGCTCGTATATTCTCCCCGCTGTTAGATAAGAATTCTCTTGTGAAATGAAAAGATTTATCTTCTCTTCTTTGGCTTTTTCTACTGTTTCTTCTGGAAATTCAAGACCTTCACAAAGTACGATTGCCTTTACCCCTGTAAGTGCGGCAACAGCTATGATATTTACATGACTTTGTACAGTTAACCATATAGAATTTTGCTGAGCTGAACGCATTACGATACTCAATAAATCACCAACGTATCCATGTTCGATTTCATAATCACAGCAAAAGTGTACAGGTTTTAATCCAAGTGCATTTGCTATCTGTGATACCGTCACTCCCTATCCCTCCTATTGTCAGTTAACAGTGAACAGTTAACGGTTAACAGTAAAAGAAAAAACATTTTGAGGTTTTACTCGTAACCTGAAACTTGAAACTTTTTATACCGTTGTATTCAACAACATGCCAACGAGAAATTCTGGCATTTTCATACCTAAAACAAGGGCGTTCATTGCCATTGTTAGAAGTAAGATTTGTTGTTGTAATTTTTCCCTTTCAACTGGATCGTTTGTCATCGAGAGTTTTCTGTACAATTCATCGATTTTTTGTTGGATTTTAGATTGTTTCATATCGTTTTCTGCTTTATTCGGGTCTAATTCATTTCCGGTGTCTTTATCTCCAACCCTCTCACCGGGAATGTACATTAACACCTTAGTTTTACCAGCTACAGCGGCAAGGAATGATCCACGCTTTTGTAAATCTAAATATATTCCACCGGCGATGATGAATCCACCTTTTTCCATCGCCTGTTTTTTGAAATCCATGTAATTTGCAAGTTCCTGGTTTAGAACACGGAGTACACTTCTACTTGCTGGAGCTCCAGATGGAATTCCAGGTTCTCCTGGGTCAAGCTTATATCCAAGTGTTGGGTTTACTATAACAGAAGGAGCATTTCCAACACCGTTTACCCCATAATCCCATCCCTTTTATAATCAGTTCACAAACTCATATCACATTTTCGATAATACTTTAAGCGCTTCTTTTATGATCTTAGATACGTTCCCACTTTCTCCAAGTTCCTTTATAACTTTCTTGACTGCAGTTCTTGCTTGTGTTTTTGAATAACCAAGTGATACAAGCGCTTCTATCGCTTCTAAGGATTTTTCATCAACCTCTGTTGCTTCAAATTCGTCTTTAAGTTCGGTAATTATTCTTTCTGCAGTCTTTCTCCCAATTCCTGGTATACTTGCGAGCCTTTCGACATCCCCCGAAGCTATGGCATTTGAAAGAAATTCAACACTTGTTGATGAAAGTATCTTTACCGCTGTCTTTGGACCAAGTTTTGAAACTTTAATCAATTTCTCAAATGCTTCCTTTTTTGTCTTAGAATCGAATCCATAAAGTGAGATGTCATCTTGACTAACTATCATCCTAGCAAAAACTGTAACTTTATCTCCTTCTTTAACTTCCGAAAAACTTTCCGCATCCGTAACGATTCCAAGTGTTATACCACCTATTGAAACCAATATCTTTCCTTCACTTCTACCTACGTACACTCCTTCGATTAATTCAATCATTTATATCAACTCCATTTAGATCATTTGCTAAATCAAGTTTGAAGATTTCTTTCACATTTTGCCATATCTTATCGTATAAATCGTCCAATTCCAAATTCAATAACTCAACTATCTGCTCGTAAACGTACTGAACATAAGCAGGTTCATTTCTCTTTCCACGGTACTGTTGAGGTGGCAAATATGGGCAATCAGTTTCCGTTACAATATTTCCCACATCTAATATTTTGACCACGCTTCTTAACAAATCGTTCTTAGGATAAGTTACAGGTCCACCGATACCTATCTTGAATCCAAGTTTAACAAATTTTTTTGCCCATTTCTCATCACCACTAAACGCATGTACGATTCCACCACGTTCTGCACCGATACTCTTCACAATTTCGTATGTATCCTCGTAAGCATCACGTATATGTAAGATAACTGGTTTTTTCAATTCATTTGCAAGCATAAGTTGTTCGGCAAAGACCTTTTTTTGTATATCAATTGGTGAAAGATTTCTGTAATAGTCCAATCCTATCTCACCTATAGCAAGAACTTTCTTTTCACGCTTTACGAGAGATTCTATCGTATCAAGATAATCATTTGGAACTTTTCCAGAGTCGTGAGGATGTACACCTATCGCAGCGTAAGTGTTTTCAAGTATCTTAGAAACTGATAATGTATCATAAATATCTTCCATGGAAGTTGCGATATTTAAAATGAATTTAAGTTGTCGTGTTCGAGCGTAAAGATTTGATCTATCACTATCAAAATGTTTCATATGCAAGTGCGCATGTGTATCGATTAGCTTTTCTAAGTTTTCCGACGGGATACTCATCTGTACATAACCTCCTTTTTCTGGTATAATTATACCAGATTTTTTAACAACGGGATTATAGACTAAATAAAATTTGGGGGTGTAAGAAATTGAAAGGCTTTGGAAAACTTACCGTCATCACTGGTCCTATGTATTCTGGTAAGACAACAGAATTGTTGAATTTTGCAGAGATTTACGAACTTGGTAGGAAAAGGATAAAGATAATAAAACCACAAATCGACGATAGGTATAGTAAAGAAGATGTTGTAACACACAAATTATTCAAAATGCCTGCAAGAGCGGTTAAAGATGTTCAAGAAATGGAAGAATTTTACAATAATTTATCAGAAAAACCAGAAGCAATTTTTATTGACGAAGTTCATTTTTTTGATACATCTCTTGTTAAATTAGCTAAGAAAATAACAATGGAAGGTGTAGATGTCTACTGCGCTGGTTTGGATATGAATTATCTGTGGGAACCATTTGAAACAACGGCTTTATTAATGGCGATGGCTGATGAAGTAATTAAGAAAAAAGCAGTTTGTGAGGTTTGTGGAGAATATAACGGTACATTATCTTTTAAAACAAGAGCAAATGGTGGGGTTTACGATGTCGGAGGTAAAGAAAAATACATTGCGGTATGTAAAGAATGCTATAAGAAATTAAAAGAGGAGGGAAGATAATGGTAAAGAAAATTATTTTCTTGGTGGTTCTTAGCTTATTTTTTGCAACATCCATTTTTGCTGTAGAAGTTGCTATACTTCACAGTTCAAATCTTTATGGAACTGTTTTCCCTTACGATTACTTTAAAGACAGTTACGAAGCAAAAGGATTAGCGGTTATTGATACATTCGTCAACATTCAAAGACATTTTTACAGTGACTTATTACTTATAGATACTGGAAACTTGTTGTACGGTACTCCTTTCGGAGATTTTTCGAGAACACTTGGAGATTCTCCTGTGGTTGAGGCTTTTAATCTTGTTGGATACGATGTATTTGTTCCTGGTACGTTTGAGTTAAACCTTAACAAAACAGAATTAAGTAAGACCTTTCAAAAGTTGAAAGCTAACATCCTTGGTGGGAACTTGCGAAATGTTCAAAAGGTTCAAAGTTATGTGGTTAAGCAATTGAAAAGTGGCTTGAAAATAGGAATAATCGGTGTTGTTGTGCCTTATGGTAATTATGAGTTTGATGAACTCGTCAATTCAGTCAGAAAAGCTATAACGAATGCCAAAAGCGAAGGGGCTAACATTCTAGTTCTTGCAACAAGTGGTGGTATCACAAACGATCCTATAACAGGAAAGCAACTGGCGTTGGAAAGCCCTTTAAATGTAGGTGATAGACTTGTCAAGGAGTTTTCAAAAGATATCGACGTGTTCCTTTTTGGAAATCAAGCATTTGTTTACGCTTCAGCCAAATCAAATAAAGTGTACTCACTGCCAGGTAGTGAAGGTAATGGTATAAATAAGATAATCCTTGATGTGGAGAAAAGCGGAAATAGCTGGAAAATAAAATCAACCAAGATTGAACATGTAGACTTTCTTTACTACGGTCCTTCTGTAGCATTTTTGAGGAATTTCGAGACATACGAGCGTTCCTTCCAAAATTGGTTGATGGAAACTGTCTTTACTTCAGCAATAACTTCTGGTTTTAGTAAATACCTTGCTTTGTTAGAGGATAACATTGCACTTGAGATAATTAATAAAGCAATTATTGAATATACAAAATCATCGGCTGGAATATGGAATATATTCAATCCGAACTTTACGGGAATTGTTGAAGGACCAATCTCGAGGAAAGACCTATACGCACTTATTGGAAAACCAACCACCGTCAAGTTGGTTAGAATGTCCGGAAAAGATATAAAAAATATTCTAATCCGTGCTTCCCAAAGCAAGAGATATGAAAATGGTAAAGTTGTTTTCGACGAGAAGTTAGTTGATAATCCCTGGTTATTTGATATGTTCGAAAACATAAGATACGAAATTGTGGCAAACGAAGGTACGGTAAGAAATATAATTTATGTTGGTAAAAACTTGGAAGATAACGATACAGTTGTTGTATCTGTCCCGTCTATAAGAACGTATGGTAAAGAACCTGTACTATATGGTAAAGTTATTAAGGATTTTGAACTTCCAGTTCAACATATTTTCATGAATACCTTAGATAAGATACTAAATGCAAAAGTGTTAGACTTCTTCGATGATGCGAATCGCACAACTGTTGTGAAACTGGAATACACCGTGAATGCCGGAGATACTTTAAGAAATCTCTCTTACAGATTAGGAGTCAGCGAAGATGCACTTCTTGCTGAAAACACGTTTATAAAGGATAGGAATCTTCTCAGACCAGGTTGGAAATTAGTGTATTACAAAGGATATCTCAATCTAATTCCACCGCTGAAAGAGTTTTTCGAAATAAAATGAAAAAATTAAAGGTGGCTTTCAAGCCACCTTTAATTTTTTCTAAATCGTTCAAAGTTCAAGAAATTATGGTATAATTCTCTTAGAAAAGTTAAAAACAATCATATTGGAGGTGTTATGGTGGGAAAATTCTATATTACGACACCTATTTATTATGTTAATGCAGAACCGCATATTGGTAGTTCTTACACAACGATAGTTGGAGACATACTTGCAAGGTATAAGAGATTGATGGGTTACGAAGTGTTTTATCTTACAGGTACCGATGAACACGGTCAAAAGATAGCTCAAGCTGCACGTGAAAAAGGTGTTAGTCCTCAAGAGCTTTGTGATTCTTTGGCTGAGAAATTTAAAGAGCTTTGGAAAGACTTGGGAATAACGAATGACTATTTCATTCGTACAACAGATGAAAAACACATGAAAACAGTACAATACTTTGTGTCCAAAATGAAAGAAAATGGTGATATATACAAAGGTACTTACGAAGGATGGTATTGTGTACCATGTGAAACTTACTGGAATGAAGACGAGCTTGAACACGATGAGCATGGGCACAATCTTTGTCCGTCTTGTAAAAGAGAAGTCCAACTCATAAAAGAAGAGAATTACTTCTTTAGATTGTCAAAGTACAACGATGCGCTACTTAAACACTTCCTAGAAAATCCAGACTTTGTCGAGCCAGACTTTAGAAGGAACGAGATGCTTAAAATACTCGAATCAGGACTAAAAGATCTTTCAATAACGCGAACAACACTCAAATGGGGTATTCCAATGCCTGAAGACCCCGAACATGTGATATACGTTTGGGTCGATGCATTGATAAATTACGTTTCGGCAATTGGTTATCCTGAGGATATGGAAAAGTTCAATAAATGGTGGCCAGCAGATGTACACTTAATTGGTAAAGAAATAAACAGATTCCATAGCCTTATCTGGCCAGCAATGTTGATGTCCGTTGGTTTGCCACTTCCGAAAAAAGTCTTTGCACACGGATGGTTGACAGTCAACGGTCAAAAAATCAGTAAGTCACTTGGAAATGCTATAGATCCAAGAGAATATGTAAAAAAATACGGAAACGACGTTGTGAGATACTATCTGGTACGTGATATCGTATTCGGAAAAGATGGTGATTTCTCCGAAGATAACTTGATAAAACGTTTGAATTCTGACCTTGCAAACGACTATGGTAACTTATTGCACAGAACACTTGCTATGATTCAAAAGCACTTTGATTCAACAGTACCAGGCATTGCTGAACTTGAAGAGATAGATAAAAACTTACTTGAACAATATGAAAACGTGAAGAACAAGTTTATAGAACTGATGGACAATTACAAAATAACAGATGCACTGGATACACTGTGGCAATTCATCTCTTCGCTTAACAAATATTTCGACGAAACAAAACCATGGGTTCTTGCAAAAGAAGGGAATAAAGAAAGGCTCGGTACAGTACTGACCATAGTTACCGAAAGTATATTAAAAGTGGCTACGTTTGTTGCACCGGTAATGCCAGACTCTTCTAAGGATGTTTACAGAAGACTATCTATCACAGAAGAGTTCAATAAAGATTTCCTTGATGGTTGGAACATTTTGAAAGGTAAAACGATAATACACGGTGAACCACTATTCAAAAAATTTGAGAAAAAAGAAGAAAAACCTGAAAAGCAGGAGGTAAAGAAGATGGAACAAAAACAACCAGAGAACGTAGTATCAATGGAGGAATTGATAGATATAGACACATTTAAAAAGATAGATTTAAGAGTAGCGAAGATATTGCAGGCAGAAAGAGTGGAAAAATCTGAAAAACTTGTCAAATTACAAATAGACCTTGGTGAACTCGGACAAAGGCAGATCGTTGCTGGTATCGCTCAATATTATACGCCAGAAGAACTCGTTGGAAGAACGATAATCGTTGTTGCTAACTTAAAGCCAGCGAAATTGATGGGACTTGAATCAAGAGGAATGTTACTCGCAGCTAAGAAAGAAGGTAAATTGACCCTCTTAACAGTCTCTTCAGAAATAGAACCAGGCGCAAAAATATCGTAAATTTAGAAACGGTTTCCGGACTTCGGACTCCGTAATCCAATAAATTTCAACCCGCAACTTGTAACTTGTAACCTATTGACCGGGAGGTTTACTAACGTGGATGAAATTAGAAATGATGAAATAAAGCAAGAAACACAGGAAAGTCAAGAAAGTAATGTTTTCGAACGAGTTCTTGAAGAAGAGCTTGTAAAATCGTATTTGAGTTATTCGATGAGTGTCATCATCGGACGTGCCATACCCGATGTTAGAGATGGTTTAAAACCAGTGCAAAGAAGAATAATATACTCGATGTACGAGTTAGGTCTATCTCACAATAAACCTTTCAAAAAAGCGGCGCGTATCGTTGGTGAAGTTATGGGTAAATACCATCCACACGGTGATGCTTCGATATATGAAGCACTCGTTAGGATGGCTCAGCCGTGGTCTATGAGATATCCCATTGTTGAAGGACAAGGTAACTTTGGTTCAATAGATAGAGACCCACCAGCTGCAATGCGATACACAGAAGCGAGATTGCACAGAATCGCCGAAGAGATGATAGAAGATATCGATAAAGAAACTGTTAGAATGCTTGATAACTTCGACGGAAGCTTAAAAGAACCGGAAGTACTCCCAGCCAAGGTTCCTAATTTGCTTTTGAACGGTGCAAGTGGTATTGCAGTTGGAATGGCAACGAATATACCAACGCATAATCTTTCCGATGTTGTTGATGCAACAGTTGCATTTATAAAAAATAAGGATATATCTCTTGAAGAGCTTATCGACTTGATAAAAGGACCAGATTTCCCAACGGGTGGTATTATAATTGGTAAAGCGGGCATCAGAGAGATGTATGTAACGGGTAAAGGAAGTTTTACCATCCGTGGAAGAGTTGAAGTTAAACACGATAAAAAGAAAAAGAGCATAATAATAACTGAAATTCCTTATGGTGTTAGTAAAGCAGAACTTATCCAGCAAATAGCTGATTATCTACAAGAAGAAGAAATACCAGTACGTGACCTTAGAGACGAAAGTGATAAAGATGGATTACGTATTGTTATTGAATTCCCAGAAGATGTCAACGAAGATGTCATCTTGAATAACCTGTACCAAAAGACCAACTTGCAAATCAGATTCAACGCAAACTTCTTGGTTATAGATGCCGATAAACAACCGAGGTTAATGAACCTCAAACAATTGCTCGATGCTTACGTAAAGCACAGGTTTGAAGTTGTAAGGAAAAGAACACAGTACGCTTATCAACAAGATTCAAAGAGGGCACACATTGTTGAGGGATTAATAAAAGCTTCAAGAGCGATAGATACCGTCGTAAACATAATCAGAAGCTCAAAGGACCCATCGGAAGCAACCGCACAACTTATGGACATACTCCAGATGAGTGAAGAGCAAGCAAAAGCTGTGCTTGATATGAGACTTGGTAGATTAACGAATCTTGAAACACAAAACTTACAACAAGAATACAGAGAACTCTTGGTAAAACTTGAAAAAGAAAAGGAACTACTCATGCACGATGAAAAAGTTTACGAAGTTATAATAGAAGAATTACTCGATATGAAGAAAAGATACGGAGACCAAAGGTTAACAGAGATAACTGAACACGAAGAAACGATAACGAAATTCGACAAAAAAGACCTTATACCAAACAAAGATATTGTAATCACACTTACTAAAAAAGGATTTCTCAAACTTATGGATGTTAATGCCTTCAGAACACAAAGACGCAACGGAAAAGGCGTCATCGGTGCTAATTTAATGGAAGATGATATTATATCACAAGTGTTGTACACACAACTTCATAGCAAAACATTGTTCTTCACATCTCTTGGAAAAGTATACGAAATTGAAAACATCGATATCGAAGAGAGTAACAGGGGTAACAAAGGAAAACCTGTCAACAAGTACATCAAATTAGACCAAGGTGAAAGAGTACTGACGATGGTCGATATAACAGACTACAATGGAGAGTTGTTCTTTGTTACGAAAAATGGAGTTGTCAAACGCACAAGTCTTGAAGATTTTAAGAACATCACCTCGAAAGGTATAAGGGCAATCACATTCAGAGAAGGAGATGAACTAGTTTCCGTTTTACGTGTAAACTCTGAAGAAAACACCGTTCTCATTTCTACAAAACTTGGTATGAGCATACGCTTTGGTGTGGATGAAGTTAGAACTATGGGAAGGAACGCAGCGGGAGTTAGGGGTATCAGATTACGCGAAGGTGATGAAGTCATCTCTTCAACTATACTTGAAAATGATTCCGGTTACATACTAACCATTACAGAAAACGGATACGGAAAACTTACCGAAGTTACTGAGTACAGAAAACAGTCAAGAGACGGGCTTGGAATAAAGAATATTGGAGAAATAGAGAAAACAGGACCTATAGTCGGTGTTTCATATGTGATTGGTAATGAAGAGATAGTATTGTTTACTAGGGATGGTGCAAGTATCAAATTCAAAGTTTCAGATATACCTGTGAGAGGTAGAACAGCTCAAGGTGTCAAGGTAATGAACCTTGCAGATGGAGATGTGGTAGCGGACTTTGCTGTTGTCGGTGGTGAAGATTGATTTGTACCAAGAACTTGAGCACACTGGTGACCTTGCTTACGAAATTAGGGCAAAGAATTTAGAAGAACTCTTAAAAGATGTTGTTTACATACTGTTAAAAAACAGTGAACTGGATTCTTCAGAGGAATTCTCCAATTTTGCTTTTGAAATACACGACAAAAAATGTTATAATATAATCACAGACGTGGAAGATGAAAACTTTTCTGATAACTTATTCGATATTATTAACGATTTGATTTACATCATAGATAAGGGATTTCAACCTATCAAAGTTGAAGGTTTTTGTGTCTATTTCCGTAAATGTAAGTCCTATCTTAGGATTAAAGCACTTACTTATCATAAATTCCTTGTTCAAAAACAGGGGGATGAAATATACGCCAGGATGGTGTTTGATGTATGAGGGATTTAACCGAAAAACAACAGTACATATACGAATTCATAAAAGATTACGTGATAATGAAAGGTTACGCACCTTCTATTAGAGATATAGCAAGACACTTTAAAATGACTCCGCGTGGTGCACAGCAACATCTTATAGCACTTGAAAAGAAAGGATACATAAAAAGAGGAAAAGGTCCAAGAACGATATCACTTACAGATCGAAAAGAAAGTGTTATCGTTCCAGTGAAAGGTAAAATAGCGGCAGGTCAAGCGATAGAAATGTTCGAAGAAA
>CAZOAS010000022.1:0-17927 GCA_964577745.1 uncultured Fervidobacterium sp. | reverse complement strand
TAAGCTAACAAACCGCACGAAGAATCCTCGCATTTCAATGCGGGGAGTAGGTCAAAGGGTATGAAAAGAGTACTGTTTATATCTCTTGCGGTAATGATTGCCTTATTTGCAGCAAGCTGTGCATTGTTTGAAAAACCACCTCTATTGAAAACTGTTACGGTAGATGCAACATTAGAAGATTGGGAAACCTATTTATACAGTGATGCAGACAACGATTCTCAATGGGGCGCAAACAACGAGATTTACAAAGCTGGAATTCTTTTTGATGAAAACAACCTCTATATAGCTGGCGAATTCACAAAAGAGGAATTTAACAACTTCATGGTCATAGTTGACCTTTCCGGTGTCACAGGTGCTGCCGATACGTCAAAACACCCATGGAATAATAGAAAGTACAAATTCGAAAAAGGTGATGTTGATTTTGTCATCGAAACATGGGGTGACGGATACACAGCATGGAGATTTACAAGTGCAGAAGCAATTGAAGTAACTGGAACACTCGCTTCTGAAGAGGTTGACGGTAAAAAGAGAATTGAATTCGCTATTCCTCTTTCAGAACTTGGTGTGACAGATGCAAGTAAGTTGTCAGCAAAGGCTGTATTTATATTAACTGGTGGAGCAGATGATACTAAACAATGGGCAGGAGATTTCTATCCAAATCAAGGATTTGAAGCCGGTGATGGTGGATACACAGCTCCACTGGTAATAAAGAAAACTGTTTCCAACCCAACAAAATAATTTGGTTTCGCTCTATTTTGCTTAATAATTCCAAAGGGGGCGTGTGCCCCCTTTTTGCAAGGATGTAAAACCGGAGGTGAATGACTTTGAAGAATTTTAAGAGCAAACTTTTCCTTTTAATTGTGTTTATTATGGGGTTACTGACAATTTTCGCTCCACTTTCTGGATGCATGAAATTACTTAATTTGCAGATAAGTGATGGTATATACGTTGTCGGTGATTGGAACGATTGGGTACCAACTGAAAATGACAAAATGATTTATTCTTCCGAAGAAAATTGTTACATTTTCGAATTACCGACTGCTTCGATGACTTTCAAAGCAAGCAGGTCTGGTAATGAATATTCCATAGGTTGGTATAAGGTGATTTACAAAAGTGGTGGTGTAACGAAAGTGTCATCAGGGATACCTGTGTGGAAAGAAAATTTGAACGATGATAAATTAGTTATTTACGCCAAGCCAGATTATATGATAAATGGTCAACCAATTGGTGTTGGTGATAGTGAGAAATTCAAAACCACATTAAGCAAATGGTATGTTGGCGGAGAATTTAACAATTGGAATCTATCAAATGGTGAAATGGCTTGGGATAATACAAACAAAGTTTTTAAATATACTTTAAAAGATTTCAACGCGACAAAAAAGACTTATCCCTTCAAAGTTACAAGAAATGTTGGAGATTGGAAACCTTGGGAGTTTAACTACGATGGAAAAAAGTATGATGCAGGATACGATAACGCAACTTTACAACTTGAGGAAACAGGAACTGTGGACATAACAATTACATTCGATCCTAAGACCTCTAAGATTGAAACAAGTGTTGATTACAAGTGAGGTGAAAGAGCGTGAACTTACGAAACTTGCGATTTAATGTTTGGCTTTTAATCGTCCTTCTATTGATGTTCGGTTCTATTTCTTTTGCACTTCAAACGAACTATTCGGCAAATTTTTCGTTTACCGCTGATTTTTCACAAAATCCAGTCGTCACTAATTTTGGCAGCGAATTTAGAATTATGGGAAGTTCTTTCGGTTCTGGATATGATTTATCTTTCAGTTTGAAAGATACAAACCTTGAATCAGCTAAGCTTGTGCTTAAATTCGATAATTTCAAACTTTCCTTGTACGATAATCAAATATTCGGTACAACAACAGACCCAATAGTATTGTACCAAATCACAACGGGACAGAATGGTTTGGAATTTCAGTACGATAATTACAAGCTTGCGCTGTTCAACAGTATAGACCTTATGTACGTTCTTGGAAATATAGGAGATATTGGTTTTATCGTTGGCAAGAGGGGAAGTTCAATAGACATCGCCGCTTCATATGGTGTGAAGTTTGCTGGAATGAATTTGAATGTGGAAGGTATCGTTCAAAATGTTACATCGTTTGACGTGAAAAACTTAGTTGGATTTAGTTTACTGACCGACCAAAGTCAAAACTGGGGAATTAGGTACGTGTTCGCTGGTGCAAAAGATACAAAGCTACCATATAGCCCACAAACAATTAATGAACAGAATACTTTAGTATTGTGGTACAAGTTTGGAAAGTCTCCATCGTTTAATATATATCTTGATACCTATTTTGGTTTCGAAAATCCAAGCAAAAATTTCATGGATAACACAACTGTCGGTCTTGATGTTAACTTTGGTCAGATGTATCTCAATCTAAAAAAGATCGGCCTTTCTGATGTCAACGGATTAATGCCAACAGATTGGGGAAAGTTTTATATATCCGCAGGTACACAATTTTCGATATTTGATTTTTCAACAAGGATAGGCTATGCGTTTGGTAAACCGATACATAATTCAGTCAACACTATCGGTGAACTGCTCTATGGTGAAGCTGGTAGAACGTTTGGCAATATTTCGTTATTTGCTAAATACCAAAAAATAATAGGTTACTATGAAGAGAAAGATTTCTTCTATTCGGAAGTCAAATTCACGGGCTTTTCAAATGGTGAAGTTGCTATAAGAATTGGTAACGGTGATTTTAACGGTAACAATCCATTCGTACCAGCCGGTGGCGTTTACTTTAACTTATGGTGGTAATAGAGAAGAATTAGGGAGGTGTCTTTAAGAATGGGTATTTCCAAATTCCTAAGATTACTTGTATCTCTCACGTTGTTATTATCTTTACTTTCCTTTGGTGCTGTCACATTTAAAGATGGAAAGGTCATTTTTACATTTAAAACAGATATCAAAGCGAACGTTGTTTACCTTGCTGGTAACTTCAACAACTGGAGTCCAAACGCATGGGCAATGAAACTTGTCGATGGTGTGTGGACATATGAAGTGGAATTGAAACCTGGAAGTTATCAATACAAATACGTTATAGATGGGAAAACTTGGAAAGAAGATCCGGAGGCTCCATCTTTCGTTGACGATGGATTTGGTGGTAAGAACGGTGCATTTACGTTAACAGAAGATGGTAAGATACTTGGTGGAGAAAGCAGAGAGCAAGCTTCAGGTAAGAAATACGAACTTAACGCCAAGAGAGAAAATACGATATTCGTCGACGCTGATGGTTATGTTGTTATAAGATTTTACAACAAAGAAGCTAAATACGTTTTCATAGCTGGTTCATTCAACAATTGGAAAGATAACGACACAGAGTGCTATTACATCGAAAATGGTTGGTGGGAAGCTGTATTGGAACTCCAACCTGGGATTTATGAATACAAATTTGTTGCCGATGGAAAATGGTTCGTTGATCCAAACGCATTCGCTTACGTCGATGATGGATTTGGTGGAAAAAACGGTGTATTTGAGGTTGCAAAAGAGGGTGGTAAGCTTGTTGTAAGAGCACCACTCAATGCTGGGAAAGTATCAGAAGAAAAGAAAACAGAGGTAACTACGCAAGCACAACAGACAACAGTGACAACTGGAAAAGTTAAAGCAGGGTTATCAATAGAGGGTAAAAATGTCGTGTTTGCAGTAAAAAAGGAAAATGCTCAAGAAGCGTACCTTGCCGGTTCGTTCAACAATTGGAATCCAAAGACATTAAAGATGCAACTTATCGAAGGTTACTGGGTTGCAAGTTTACCATTGCAACCTGGAGCTTATAGATACAAATTCGTCTTTGTTATCGGCGGTTCAGACGTATGGGAAGAAGATCCAAACGCTCCATCGTACGAACCAGATGGTTACGGTGGTAAAAATGGTGTGTTCAAACTCATCGAAAAAGACGGAGCTTTATCAATCGAGGGTGTGGAACAACAAGCGGGCGGATTACCTGTAAAAGGTAAGTACGAATTTTCATACAGCTTTAAAACCGACTCTTCAAAATATCTTGTTTCATCTGGCTTTACAAACTCATTAACACTTAAATTCGAACCAACGAAAGATTTTTCGCTCAGCCTGAAATATGATGGGGCAAGTATATCAAAAGCTTTAGTCAATTTTGTTCAAGAAAATTATGCTATAGGCATGCACTATAAACTACCTTGGGATTTCGTCTCAGATACAAGTCTTTATGGATATGGTACTGGTATCGTTGGAAAACTTAAACTGTTTGACAATTGGTTTATTGTTGGTGGATTAGCTTACGAAAGTAACAGTTTACCATGGATACTGGGAATAGACGGCGGAATGTTGAAATTTTATGTTTCAAACCAATACTTCACAGACGATCTGGA
The DNA here is from genome assembly GCA_964577745.1 of uncultured Fervidobacterium sp. Classification (GTDB taxonomy): domain Bacteria; phylum Thermotogota; class Thermotogae; order Thermotogales; family Fervidobacteriaceae; genus Fervidobacterium. The sequence goes on along the minus strand of CAZOAS010000022.1, from coordinate 13,553 downwards.
GTTTACCGGGGAATTCAACTTAGCAGGTGCATTTGATCTTTCGATCTGTGGAATGTACAGCCTCGACAATTCACTATTTGCGAGTTTGAATTTCTCAACAGAGCAATTTGGTTTGTACATATCGCTAAGCGATTTAGTGTTGTCAACAGAAATCCTCACAGCACTTGGTCAAGATACCATAACACTTGGTGGAATTTATGATATGGTTTATGGTGACGCGGAGATTTACATTATATACTCAACTTCCCAAATTGAGTACTATTTCAAAACGGATCTCTCCAATTTGAAATTCGAAATCACAACGTTTGGAAAAGATAGAGATTTGGGCTTTGGTGTTGATATAGACTTATCAGATCCGATTGGCAACACAACTTTCACAATATTTGGAAACGTAAGATTCTGATTTTTAAATCTTCAAAAGCTCCCTTAGGCAACTAAGGGAGCTTTTTTATTGTTAGTCGTTTAATTAGCAGCTAAGGAAAAAAAATAAGTAATCGGTGTTTGAGAAAAAATCATGGTATAATATACTATAGCGAAAATTCACTAAGCTAATTAGAAGTTACGGAATAAGGGGGAGTAGAGATGAGAACGTTAAAATTTCTTATCTGTGATGATTCGAAACTTATCAGGATGAAGCTTACCGAGACGCTAAAAAAGTTAGAAAACTCAGAAGTGAATGTGGAAGTGCACGAGGCAAGTGATGGGGAGATGGCAGTAGGCAAGTATAAAGAAGTTAAACCTGACGTAGTGTTTTTAGATATAACGATGCCAGTAAAGAGTGGACTTGAGGCTCTTGAGGAAATAGTAAACTTCGATAAAAGTGCGAAAGTCATTATGGCGTCTTCTGTTGGAACTAAAGAGCATTTAAAAAAGGCTATAGACCTCGGGGCAACTGATTTTATCCAAAAGCCTTTGGAAGAAGACAAGATTTTAAATATATTAAAACGAATATTAAGTCTATAGAACCAGGGGGGATAGTATGTTCTTAATGTATTTTGGAAATTATCTTTTAAATAAAGGTTACATCTCAAGGGAAAAATTCAGAGAGATTATCGATACCGTTGAAAATAGTAGACCAAGGATTGGGGTTATTGCGTTACATCTGGGTTATTTGAAACCTGAGGACATCGAAAGAATTACACTCGAACAGCAAAGACAAAATAAAAAATTCGGCGAGATTGCAATTGAGCTTGGACTGTTGACTAAGGAACAGCTTGAAGAAATTCTATCGCAACAACCAAGAGAATTTTTAACGTTGGCTCAGGTGCTTATAGACAAAGGTGTTTTTTCATACGAAGAATTAGACAGAGTGATGAACGAGTTTAAAAATGAAAATCAACTTTCCGATGATGTGCTGGAATCTCTGAGAAGCGAGGATTTAAATAAGATAATAGAATCTTTCGTCGGTAAGGATATTAAATTAGCAAATGAGATAAAAGAGTATCTTGTCGTCTTTTTGAGTAGCTGTGTAAGGTTTCTCACGAGAAATGTTATGATTTCCAGAGAGGATAAGAGCGTTGGTAATGAAAATTTTAGAGTGGTATATCAAAAAATTAAGGGTGATGTTCATTTCGATACTTACCTTGCTATTCCGGAAGAAGGAGTCGCAAGAGAATTTGTAAAAAGGTACAGTAAAGTGCCTGAAGAAGTAATTGATGAAGTGTTGGATGACAGTATTGCCGAGTATCTTAACTTAGTAAATGGCTTGGTATTGGTGAATTATTCGGAAAATGGAATAAATTGTGAGTTAGAACCTCCGTGTTTCGTAAAAGAGATTCCCGAAGATGCTGGGAAAATTCAGTCAGAAATCCAAACTGATTTTGGTACTTTTTACGTTGTTCAGTTACCAAAATAGTTTTTTCAAAACTCATAATCGATGACTTTTCCTGGGGGGGAATTAGAATTGTGACAAAAAAGGAAAGTAAAGAAAGTAACCATAGCAATAGCAAGGTGAGACCTCTAAGAACAGTAATATACAAGTTTCTTTTGAGAGACTTGTTTATTTATGTATTTATATCTCTTTTCATTTTCGCATCGTTTTTCCTCTTCATGCTTAACTATTTTTACGATGTTCAAAGTAAATCTCTAATATCAAATTATTCAGTACTACTGAAAACTCTTGAAAAACAGTACAAAATAGAATTCTCAAGAGGTTACGATAAAATTCAACAAGAACTCAGAGCTTTGCACGAGAAAATAGAAAGTGAGGGATATTCAAACCAAAAGATCTTCGATAGTGTTAAATCCATAATCCTAAATACTTACCCGCTTATCCATCCAGCTCAAGAACTTAATTTAGTTGATGAAGCAAGCTTAAAGCTTTTAGCAAATACAACGTACGGAATGTATATCTTGGAAAATCTCCAAAAAAGCAAAAGTGAAGTTGATTACGTAATATACAACGTCTATTTTAAGGATTTTTACAAAAAGATCTTCTATGTAAAGCTTGGAGAACGGATAATACTCCTTGAAAGTAAATCAAGCTATTACTTAGAGACGTTCAAATCTTTCTTGAATCTCAAAGATTACAACAAATTCATCAGCAAAATCGATATATTTACCGTTTCAAAAGACGAAATAAGATTTATAGATGGTAGAAACGACTTAAAGAACGATGATTTGAAAAGTTTAGAAAAGGAAATACATGATTTGTATAAAAAATACGAATTCGAGATTACTAACAGATATGTCAATTATTTTGGTGAGAAAGATAAAAGTTCAGTTAAGGACAGAACTTCACTGAGCGATTTTAAAGTTGTTAAGAAAATAAACAGAATATATGCATATGTATTTTTGAACTTGATAACCGAAAGAGAAATTGGTGAATGTATAGTTGGACGTGTCGTATTGGATTTTTCACAAATTACAACAATGTTTTTTTCCATATTCATCTCTCTATTCGTAATAGCGATATTGATAGTGCTTTACACAGTTAGATGCGCAAGAAAATTTGTAAATCATCTCGGTTTAACATTCTCAAAATTGGTTGAAAATATTAAGTTATTTAGTTACGAAAAGATATTTACACTCGACGTACTTGATTTCGATAGTGACATTTTTGAAGTCCAAGAAATATTGGAAGAGTATACCAAGTTAGCTCAAGAACTAACGGCGGCATACCAAGAACAAACAGCTCTCACTCAGCAATTGGAGGCTTCTTACAAAGAAATTGAATACGCACATAGGGAACTTGAAAAATCTTACCTTGAATTCGCTGGTCAACTTGCCGTAATTGCTGAAAATTACGATGAAAATACTGGGGCACATATTTCAAGGGTGAGTAAACTTTCCAGATTTATTGCCGAAAAGCTTGGCATTAGTCCGGATTTGTGCGAAAAGATAGAGAAATTCTCTCCTTTGCACGATATCGGTAAAGTTCTTTGTCCAAAGGAAATCTTGCTGAAAAATGGTCCACTTACAAGCCAAGAGTTTGAAATCATGAAACAACATACTATAAATGGTGCAAGGTTGATAGGTGACAATCCGAATCTTGAGATTGCAAAGAATATCGCACTCTATCACCATGAAAAGTACGATGGAAGTGGTTATCCAATGGGTTTGAAAGGTGATGCTATACCAGTAGAAGCAAGGATTGTAGCTATCGTTGATGTATACGATGCCTTAAGGTCAAATAGACCCTATAAGAAAGGTTTTACACATGAGGAAAGTTTAAGGATTTTACTTGAAGGCGATAATAGAACAAAACCAGAACATTTCGATCCAATGATATTAAAGGTTTTCAAAGAAAACGAGAGTGAAATTTGTAATTTGTGGGAAACGTACAACAAGTCATAAAAATAATAAGAAAATCCCCCTTGAGGGGGGATTTTTGTTACTTTTTATTGTACGCTTTTATTCCTTCTCCCAGTATCCTTACCGCATCCGCTAATTTCTCAGCCTCAAGTACGTAGGCTATTCTTATCTCGCTCATACCAGCACCTGGTGTTGCGTAAAATCCACTGAGTGGAGACACCATTGTCGTCTTACCATCAACGTTGAATTCTCTAAGCATCCAGATTATAAAGTCTTCAGCGTTTTCAACAGGTAATTTTGCAGATAGATAAAATGCTCCCTCTGGTTTGTGAACTACAACTCCCGGAATTTCTTTCATCGCTTCGTAAGTTGCATCTCTTCTTTTTTGATATTCATCACGTACTTCGTTTGTGTACTCCTCGCCAAGTGTGAGTAATCCAATAGCTCCAAATTGTGTTGTCTCCGCTGGGCAAAGTCTTGCTTGAGCAAATTTGAGTGCGTTCTTGTAAAATTCCTTATTTTTTGTGACAAGTGTACCTATCCTTGCGCCGCAAGCACTGTATCTTTTAGATATACTATCAACCATTATCAATTGATTTTCTATCCCTTCAAAGTAGAATGCAGATATATGCTTTCTTCCATCGAATGTGAATTCTCTGTACACTTCATCTGAAATTATCACAAGATTGTGTTTTTTGGCAAAGTCAACGATTTGTTTCATCTCTTCATATGTATAAACGGTCCCCGTCGGATTGGATGGATTTGAGAAAAGTATAGCTTTCGTCTTTGGTGTCACAACTGCCTCAAATTTCTCAACTGGTGGAAGTCTGTAACCATCTTCTGGATGAGCTGTTACAGGAACTAATTTAACGTTCAAATAAGAAGCAAAACCAAGATAATTTGCATAGAATGGTTCAATGGTAATTACCTCATCACCCGGGTCACAAACTACACCAAGAGCAAACATTATAGCTTCGCTACCACCGTTGGTGACTATAATTTCATCAGGTGTAACGTGTATATTATGTCTTTCATAGTATTTTGCGAACGCTTCCCTGAGCTCAAGTAAACCTTGAGAGTGAGTGTATGCAACAACTTCTGGTTTGTACTTTTCTATGTATTCATACCAAACTTTGGGGGTTTTAATATCTGGTTGACCGATGTTTAGATAGTAAATCTGTATTCCCCTCTTTTTTGCCTCATCTGCGTACGGCACAAGTCTTCTTATTGGACTTGCAGGTGTTTCAATTGCTCTTTTTGATATCATTTCTTATGCCTCCTTTTTTACTAATTCCACAATAAAGATTATTCGTTTATGTAAACAACTTCACTCTTTTCAACTTCGCTAATTGTGAGTGGTTCGTGATACACCACCTCAAGATAAGCATATTCCTCCGTATAGGAAATATCAAGTATAGTAACCCCCATATAGTTTAATTGCTGCATTTTTTTACCATACGAATGAAAATCTATCTTCAATTTTTGCTTGTATGCTCTCTTTTTCACTTGTATACTTTTGGTTTCAATAGCTTTATCTATAACCATTTGAGTTGCCTGAGAGTATGCGTCTATTAATCCACGTACACCGAGTTTTACACCACCAAAATATCTGGTGACAACAACTGCGACGTTTAAAAGTTCGTTTTTACGAAGCGTGTTTAGAATAGGTAATCCCGCAGTTCCAGATGGTTCCCCCGCATCTGAGGAAAATTCGACGATATTTCCTTTTTCCAAAACCCTGTAAGCAGGGCAATTGTGTGTTGCATCTTGGTATTTTTTAGCGATTTTGGAAATAAATTCTTTTGCTTCACTTTCACTCTCAACGTACGAAATCGTGGCAATGAATATAGAACGCTCGATATTTATTTTTTCTTCTAAAATGCCCTTGATAGTTTTGAATCTTTCAATGTCCATTTTCCTTCCATGTACACCTGCCCATCGTCAAGATTTATGAATTTTGCATTGAACTCATCGTTGTTAATTTCTATAACCAATACACTTCTTGGTGTTTCTCCCTTCGGTAAAGAAGTACTCCCCGGATTCAATATCACCTTTCCAAGCTCTTCAATTTCCTCGATTTTTGCAATATGAGTATGCCCATGGATTAAGAAATGAATATTCTTATCTTTTAAAAACTCTTTTACATCGTTTTCTTCGAATACTTCACCATGAACAAGTAATAATAGAAAATCACCGAAGTACTCCATACTTATCCTTGCTATTTCTGGAATACCAAGTACTTTCAAATCAACATCCGCATCACAATTACCCCGTATATAGTTTATATCGTACTTTTTCAGTTTTTCAACCAAAGCTTTAGGGTCATATCCTTCAGGTAGTGGATTCCTCGGACCGTGATACAAGACATCGCCGAGATGATATATACCATCAAACTCATCAAGCTTGAATAGCTTCTCCACATCTTCGAAAGCCTTTACAGAACCATGTGTGTCACTCAAAAAAAGAAACTTCATGCTAATTGTCCTCCTTTTCATACCCTTTACTTGCATTAATCATATTACGATACTTATTTACTGTTCTTCTTGAAATATTTATTCCCATCGATTTAAGCAAAATAGTCAACTCATTATCTGTTAACCTCTCATCTAATTTTAGCATCTCTTCTATCTCTCTTTTCAAAACTTCACCATTGATTATCCTTCCAAAGAAAAATCGTAACGGTAAAGTCCCTTTCGGTGTACTAACATATTTGTTTTTCACAGCCCTACTTACAGTCGAAATATTCAAACCAACCATCTTTGCAATATAACTCATAGTTAATACCTGTGGATATTTTCTATATCCTTTTAAAAAATACTCGTTCGCTTTTCTCACAAGCTCGCATATTTTGCTCAACGTTTCTTCTCTCATAGCTAAGGCTTTGGAAATAACAGGGTCTTTGACCTCAATTTTTCTAACTTCAATACGTTCAGCAGTCATCGTAACATCTGGAATTATATAACCTTCTTCAAAACTGGACAACTGATTTATCTCTTCTTTGAATTCCTTGTACAAGGTATCTATAATCTCTTGTGCTTTTTCTGGAGAAATATTAAATTGTTCACTCAATTCTTCTGGAGTAATTCTTAATCTTCCCTTACTATCTATATTGTAAATAATATATTCAGCAATTTTTTCTTCCTCATCTGAAAACCCAAGAAACGGCAAAAGCATTTCGAGTTCATGATGTAAGTCTTCGGATGAAGCAAAATATTCTTCTTCTGGTTCTATTAAAATTTCCCTTGACTGGTAACGTTGAGCTAACAAATAAAAAGGTGCCTCAAGCACCTGAAGATACAATTTTTCTGTACTTGTTAGTACAAGTTTTTGTTCAATTTTTGGTCTTAATTCAGTGTTTTTAGACTTTTCGCTATCTGGCATGCCAGTACCACGTTATTTTTCAAAAGTTCTATATTCGCCTTCAAAGTTCTTCCGTTGCTCAGCTGAGCAACCCTTGAGAGCAAATAAGGTGTTACATATTTTCCAGAGATTCCCTTTTCAAAACATTCGTTAAGTGCTTGTTGGATGTATCCTTGCACTTCACTTTCCGGTATCACGTATTCGTTTGGAATCGGATTAGCAACCAAAAGTGCACCTTCTATGCCCAGTTCTTTTTTTGCTTTAAATATACGTGCAATCTCATCTGAATTATCAACCGTATGGTCGAGTTTGTAATCTGATAATCCTTCATAGAATATCGGGAATCTTTCGGTCTTGTAACCGACAACGGTTACTTGGAATGTTTCAAGAAACTCTATGGTCTTTCTCACATCAAGAATAGATTTACACCCTGCGCTTACAACCACAACATCACTCTTTGCCATTTCTGTAATATCTTGAGACACATCCCAATCACCAACATGCACACCACCGATACCTCCCGTGGCAAAAACATCGATACCAGAAAGTTTCGCAATTCTCATCGTTGCACTAACCGTTGTTGCAGCACTTTTCTTCATACCAACGACGTACGGTATCTCTCTTGTGCCTATCTTTAATGGGTTATCTTCGAGCATTTCTAAAATCTGCTCATGTGTCATTCCAACAATAATCTCACCTTTCAATATACCAATCGTTGCTGGTACAACACCGAGATTAAGAGCCATCTCTTCAAGTAATTTTGCAGTCTCCACGTTATTCGGATAGGGCAATCCGTGTGCTATTACGGTACTCTCAAGCGCAACAACTGGAACATTACTTTCCAAAGCCTTTTTAACTTTTTGCGAAATTATCATACTTTCCTCTCCTTCAGACAGATTTCCACACCAGAAATTATTATAACATTTATCTAAGAAAGAAAAAACCCCGAGAATATCGACTCGGGGTTTAATGAATCAAATTTTTCTACTTTACTACCAATGTACGATAAAATTCTCCCAAATCTTTCACATTGATATATAAATCGTACTCACCAGCAGGTAACTTTCCAAGCGACACGCTCTTGGTTGGTGTTGTAAACGCCTGAGTTACCATATCACCTTTACCTGGTCTATAAAACGTTCCTGTTATCGTTATCTTTCCTCGCTTGCCAGTCATAGGAAAGATTATATCCGGTTCATCGAGCTCTATTCTGTAACCACCTGTTGGGAACGTACCGGCGATTATCTGGACTATAACCTCCTCATCTTTTGATGTGGCAGCATTTTCAGGGATTTCCATAAAACCGGAAGCCGTTCTTTGCAGTATCTTGAGCATCTTGTCACCAACCTCTCCAACAGGCTCTGGAATGACTATCTCACTACCTACTGCTTTTTCCTCAGGAATTACCTCGTTATTAACATATATCTTGAAATTGGAAGGACAAATTACAAGCACATTTTTTAACCTTACATATGACTTATCCCTAATGCCTTGGAAGTCGTAAGAATACTCTTTTTTATTCTTTTCATCAACTAATCTTACCTTAAAAACCATCGTACCTGTTCCTGGTTGAAAATACCAAGCTTTGATTATATATCCCTTTGCTTCAGCATCTGAAAAAAGCTTGATGTACTGAACATTAAACGTTTTACTCCCTGTGGATTTAAATAACGAATCCGGGAAAGATGCATCAACACTTTTAACTAAAACTTGCACAGACTGAGAAAATCCGATAGTAAAAATTACCACTGATAAAAGCAATACCCACCTCTTGTACATAAAATCACTCCTTTCACTTCTGTTTTTTCAATAGTGCCTTCTTTTCGTACATAACCTTATCTGCAACCGCATATGCTTCGTCGAAATTTTTCATAGGTGCATAACCGTAAGAAAAGCTCAAACCAAGCTCATTTTTTGAAGTGTTGTATATTCTCTCCATCATCGTTTCTACATCCAATGAATTAGTTATAATACAAAATTCGTCACCGCCAAGTCTGATAAAATAATCTTCTCCCTGCCGTATATGACGCTTTATAACCTCTGCAAACCTCTTAAGGAGTTCATCACCGTAAATATGACCATACTTATCGTTAATTTCCTTAAAATTATCCAAATCCAATATTATTAAAGTGCCACCTGGTCTTATATATTCAATTATCTTCCTGTTGTATGCACCGGTAAGCTTGTCGATAAGATTCTCTTGCTCAAGAAACTTCTTTATCTCAGATATATTCTTAAACTTTCTAATTGTGAATGTTCCAATGTACAATGAAAAAACTATTCTTCCGTAAACTATCATTAGTTCTGCAGGACTATTATTTATGAGCACGTACAACGTTTGCAGGGACGTGAGTGAGAGAAAAATAACTGGAAAATAGTATTGCACCATTTTGTATCGAACAATGAGGAAAAGTGTGAGAAAAATAAGTAAAACAGCATAAAGTTCCGTCACTGAAGACAAAATGTTTATAGTTTTTATTCTATTGGATAGAAACAGACCAGCAGCAAATGTAAGAGGAGAAGCTATCAAGACAATTCTTCTGAACTTCGGCACTTTACGTGGTATCGATTCGTTCAAACCAAAATAAATCAGTGTTAATCCAAAAATTGGGAAAACCAAAGCCATCTTCTCGAAAATCAGATACGCAAACAATGTTCCGGAAGTCTCTCGGTATACAAATTGGATTAATGAAAAAATCGTAAATACCATTGCTAAACCAATATTCAAATACATCTTCTTATCAGGTGTATCAACAATCGCAAACGCAAATAATAAAATATACGAAATTATTATCGCCGCACCAAGAGCAATTAGACTAACATTATTTCTGAGAATTTCTACCGTTAAAGCTTTCACCTTTGCTTTGGAAAGCTCCGTTATATATGGATAGTACGACATTCCATATCCAACAGTACCATACAAGACTATTTTCAAATTGTTATTCTCTTTCAATACCCACTCAGGTAACTCCTGAACAAGTGCCTTAGGCCAGATATTCCCGGTTTTGTCACCGAAAGCTCCTATAAAATAGCCGTTTATGTATATTTCTAACCTGTTAGCTATAACCTTTGGAAATACGATAGCCAAATTATTTCCAGTTGATTTCAAAACAAACTCTGTTTCCAACTCAAGTTTTGAAGGAGAATTAATTTGCTCGTAAAATGGAATTTTTCTGTTCCATTGCATTATCGCGAGTCCTTCAGAAGAAGTGGCAAATTCAAAGACTAAATTGAGAGCGAAAAACAACAAAACTGACAGCACAATAGAGAGTAAAATGTAAAAAATCGAATCCCGCTGAGCTTTCAAATAACGCAACTTCAACTCCCTATCACCCCAAGTATGAATTTCATATTCTGTTCACTCCAATTATAATGCAAAATTCATTTATGTGAAGATTCAATTATTATATACGCAACAATACTTTACTCTATTTTTGACTATAAAAATCCAAAATTAGTTCAATGTATCACTCTTTGACTTTTCCTACAGGAGCAAGGTAGACCACAAATTCATCTACCCCATCAACTCCCAAAAATTCATCCATCTGTTTCTGAGAATAAGCTGCAATCGCACAAGTCCCAGCATCTATACTTTCGCATGCGATATATAGATTTTGACATACATGACCAGCGTCAAGCAAAATAACTTTGTGTGCCGCAGGACCATACCTCCATTCCGTTCTATAAGGAATTGCTGTCCATATAAAAACTGCAGCACTTTCCCCTACAAAAGTTTGTCCAAGTGTAGCTTGAACAATTGCTTCGTTGAGATTACCACCTTTCCTATGCAACAGTAATTTGTGCTCCAGAGGCAAATACCTATATATACCCTCCTCTAACCCTTCAACATTTATCGCATATATATAAGTTTCAAAAGGATGCCTTGAACCAGCCGATGGAACTGTTCTAAACGTTACTTTTTCTGTCTTAACCCTAACACCTTGAGTTGCCCATAACAAAAATGAAAGCTCTTCTAATTTGAGAGGAATATCCAGGTATTTTCTGTGACTAACTCTATTTTCTATAGCTTCACTTACGCTCTTACGCCCGATATCCTTAACAGCGGGTAAATCAATCAAAATTTCATCGGAATTGTAAGGTTTTTCAAACGGAGGCATCGGTAAACCTTTCTTTTGGTCACTTGTAAAATGAGCCAGTTCCTCCCAATTTGACTTCAAAAATTCACGCATCTTCAAAAAATCGTCTTGCGACATAGCGCAACCTCCAATCACCGTTCAAACCTTTGTAAATACTTAGAAAGAATTACCGGTATTATTATACCACCATAAGTGCGCTTATTTAGCAACCAATTCCAAAAATGACATTGAACACAAGAATCGGTTAAATAAATGTTTAACGCTAAGAAAATAAGACAAATCTTAGAAATACAAAGAAATTTTAATTTCTGAATTCTTATCGTCGTTCCAGGAAAAATCAAGGAAAAATTAGAAGAGATTTATCGAAAAAAGATTGAAATGCTATTCCTGACTAATTAACCGTGATATAATTAAATAAAGAAAACAGAAAAAACATAGTGAGGAGGGTATGAAATGGTCAAAGCAAGGTATTTTAAAAACGACAAGTGTGGTGTTTGTGTTGCATTTTTACCGAAAATGGAAAGAATAGCTAATGATTACAAACTTGAACTTGAAATAGTCGACGTTTTGGAAAAACCGGAAATCGCTGGTCAAAACATGGTCTTCACAGTTCCAACGATAATATTTTACGATGATACGGGAAGTGAAATAAAAAGATACGCAAGGAACTTTTCAGAATTAGAGATTCGGGATTACATAGAAAGAATTTGTGATATACTTAAGACTGAAAAGTGATGAGTCAAGAGAATCATTGTAAAAAAAAGCCTTGAGAGGTGAGTTGCAAGCAATTAAATTCCGAAAACTGGAATAAGAGTAAAATCGGAATCCGGAAACCGGAGTCCGAAATCAGAAAACTGAAAAATAAAGAAAGAATTTTTCCGGACTCCGGATTCCGAAGAAAACACCCGCAACCCGATACTCGGTACTTTCAACTGATTCCGATTTCGGACTTCAGATTACGATGAAAATTACATGGCAGTCGAAACTTGTAGCTAATTTTAAATCCTTATTCTCCCGCTTTTTGAGTAATGTCATCGTATTCACCAAGTATCTCCTTCTCTTTTTCGTGTACGAATTGATTGATATACAATCTGTAATACTTCGCGCGTAATTTCATCAGTTGTTCGTGAGTCCCTTCTTCTATTATTTTTCCTTTTTCCAGCACCAATATTCTATCTGCATTTTTAATAGTTGATAATCTGTGCGCAATTACAAAGCTTGTTCGCCCATGAAGAATTCGATGTATTGCATCTTGTATGAGATGTTCGGTGTATGTATCTATCGAACTCGTTGCTTCATCAAGCACAATAATCTTAGGATTTGCTATGACCACTCTTGCAAGTGCTATAAGTTGTCTTTGCCCAACGGATAAGTTACTACCGCCTTCACCAACATCTGTCTCATATCCGTTTTCAAGTTTCGTTATAAATTCATGTGCATTGACAAGTTTCGCTGCATTTACAATCTCTTCCATTGTAGCATTAAGATTCCCGTATCTGATATTTTCAGCAACAGTTCCACTGAAAAGATGTGGAGTTTGGAGTACGTACCCAATTTGACTTCTAAGTGATTTTAGTTTTATCTTTCTGTAATCAATTCCATCTATGTAAATTTTTCCTTCCATTGGCTCGTAAAATCTTCCAATAAGGTTCACTATCGTTGTTTTTCCAGTTCCAGTTTCTCCAACGATAGCCAATGTTTCCCCTTTCTTTACTGAGAGATTAAATGATTTTAATACCCAGTCCCCTTTAGAATATTTGAAAGATATGTTATCAAATACAACTTCTCCTTCTATTTCTTTATCAATAGCATCTTGTTCATCGTATATTTCTGGTTTTGTATCGATAAGTTCGATCACACGCTCTGCAGCTGCTTGAGCTGAGATGAGTTCTGCAAGTATACGTGCAAGTTGTTGAACTGGTTCGAAAAATTGTATCGAATAAGATATCGCAGCAGCGAGTGTACCAAAACTTAAAACGCCAAGGTAAACATTCTTGCCACCGTAAACAAGCATCAGTGCTGTTACTATGTTACCTATAAATAATACAATGGGTGTGTAAATCCCAGATAAAATTATGCTCCTTAGAGAAGCTTGTTTAAGCTCATTTGTTTGCTTTTTAAAATCCTCAAGTCTCATATCTTCAACTGAAAGTGCTTTGGTGGTCTTTGCGCCCATGAGACCTTCGTTAAATGTGCCAGTCACTTCGGATACAAGTTTTCTCACCATTCGTGATTGAGTAAGTATCAATTTTTGAAAATATAAACTCACTAATCCAAGAGGTGGAATGGCAAACAAAATAAATAAAGCAAGCTTCCAGTTAAGCAAGAAGGAATAAACAAGTA
>CAZOAS010000021.1:17108-18985 GCA_964577745.1 uncultured Fervidobacterium sp. | reverse complement strand
TTGAGAGGTCTAAGACGAAAGATTTAGTTAAGTATTGTTTCAAACATATCACCACGCTTTGAGATGTACTATGAGATGTACTAAAAGAATTATACCATACAAAATTTAATTAACAAAAACAATTTATATCCCAGCTCTGAAATGCGGGGGTTTAGAGCCTCAAAATTCTGTAAAAAAAACTGGTGGCCAGGGACGGAATCGAACCGTCGACACGTGGATTTTCAGTCCACTGCTCTACCAACTGAGCTACCTGGCCACCTGTAGTTTTATTTAATCGTTTCTATTTATTTTTATTTCGTTGGTGGGTGCGGCAGGACTTGAACCTACGACCTTCTGCTCGTAAGGCAGACGCTCTCCCTCTGAGCTACGCACCCACACAAGAAAATTTAAAAACTGGCGCCCCCAACGGGATTCGAACCCGTGCCGCTGGCTTGAAAGGCCAGTGTCCTAGACCGCTAGACGATGGGGGCGTTCATATTCTTCATGTTTTCCATGAAGTCAGTAACCGTTACCTATGATACCAAAGAAATTATTTTTGTCAAGTGGTATGTAAACTTTTTATTTGAAAAAAGATGGTTAACTTTGAGTTACGCATTACTTTGTAAAGCTTATGAAAAGGCTTGAATTCTAACTTTCGTAATGTGATAATTCATACTTTTCTGACCATGTTTTTGTATATCCCAGGTTCGGAGTCTTCAATCTCAATGGCATTAACAGTTTTCTTATAGTATTCTGTTGGACCGACATCTCCGATTATTGCGTATGCGTAACCTATGTTGTACATATCATGCAAACAAGCAAGTAATAATGCTGTTCCGATACCTTTTCCTCTGTATTCGTTATCTATACCTGTTGGACCAAAAAAGCCTTTTACCGTTGCGTCATAGCAAGCGAAACCTATTATTTGGTTTTCTCGAGTTGTGTCTATGGCTATAAACGAAGAGATAGGTTTATTGGAAAATGTCATATCTGTTTCACTTGCCCAATGATTTCCAAAAACTTTTCGAACCCATTCTACAACAAAATATTTTTCAGGTCCAATTGGACGTTTGATTATAATTCCTTGTTTTGATAGTTCTTCAAGATATGGTTTTAATTCTGGTAGCTCGTATAACTTTACAAGCATATCCGGCATACTTCCACCCCTTGCAATTGTGATACTATCTTATTAAATCGGTGAGTATTTTCACAAACAACAGTGAAAGTACTCCAACCATTACAGGTTTTATTATCTTTGCTCCTTTCCTTAGAGCAAGTCCTGAGCCAATCCAGTTGCCGGCTATTCCAAAGAGAGCTGCAGGTAAACCAAGTGAATAAATTACTTTGCCTCCTATTACGAATGTTAAAAGGGCGCCTATGTTCGAAGATAAGTTAACTATCTTTGCAGTTCCAGAGGCAGAAACATGGTTCAAGTTTAATATCGATACATATAAAATAATAAGAAATGTACCCGTGCCTGGTCCAAAAAATCCGTCGTATGCACCTATTGTTAAACCGACCAAAAAGGAAATAAAGTAGGTTTTGAACTTTGTAAATTCGATTACATTGCTTTGCTCTTTTTCTTTCACTCTACCGAATAAGACAAATAAAGCGGCAAACGGTATAAGTATAGTTAAAACAATTTTGAGCAATTCGTTCGAAAGAAAGAGCGCAATTTTTGCACCTATGTAAGAGCCTATCAAAGCTCCTATAACCGAGGGTATGCCTACAGAGTAAACAATTGCTCGACCTTTTGCATATCTTAGTGTACTGAATATTGTACCAATAGTTGACGAGAGCTTATTCGTACCTAATGCATAGTGACTCGGAACACCTATAAAAAGATATGCCGGAAGAGATATCAATCCGCCACCACCTGCTATCGAATCGACAAATCC
>CAZOAS010000021.1:0-17008 GCA_964577745.1 uncultured Fervidobacterium sp. | reverse complement strand
ATAATACAGGAAATTAAGAACTGGTTTTGCGCAAGAAACTGCCACTGTAATGCAAAAACATAAGCGACTAAGGGCATGAAACCAGCAATAACGAAAGCAAAAAATGTAACTAATGCACTTTTAAGTGGAGATGAATCATCTTCGAAAAGTCCGAGTTCTTCATGTAACATAGTGTCAACCCATAGCTCTTTATTACTTGTTATCGCATCAACTAAATTATCTAATTTTTCTCCGTCCAAACCTTTTCTTTTGTATATTTCTCTAACTTCATGTTTCTCGGCCTCTGGGATGTGTTCGATTTCCCAGTGTTCTCTTTCTCTTTCGGCTTTTATGTAATCTTTCTCTGATTTTTCAGATAGATAGTCTCCTATAGCCATCGATATACCATCGGCAAAAAGATTCGCAAGACCAACGATTAGCGCAATTTTCGGGCTCAAATTCGCACCGGCAACTCCAGAGATAGCTGCAAACGTTGTTACGATACCATCGCTTGCTCCGTAAACCGCTTGACCAATATACTTGCCTTGCTCCGTCTTATGCCACGGTTCTTTGCCAATTTCATCTGGTGAGTGAAGTTTTTTGTGAGTTTCAAGGTCTCCCTTCAAATATGCTTCTCTTGCTTTTTGCACTCGTGTCTTATTTGTGGATAATCTGAGCATAACAACTCCTCCTTTCAATTTAGATTATAACATATATTACCCTTTTTATCGAAGCGATATTTCTTCAAATGATAAATGAAGAAAAAAACAGACAATTTGAGAAAAACAGCTTTAAGTATGTATATCCCATAGATATTTATCAATTTTGGTGTTTTTGTAGGTTTCATAATCATAGATAATTTGTGATTAAATTGTGATAACGTTACCACATTTTGTGGTAGCCAAACTTTTTAAGGGGGGGAAGTAGCATGAAAAGATGGTTTTTGCTCGTGACAATCGTGCTTTTGACAGGTATTCTATTAAGTGCACCGTACAATACCACGATAAAAGTTCTTGCATGGGACGATGCACTAACTCAAGCTTTGAAGGAAGGATTACCAGAATTCGAAAAGGTAACAGGTATTAAGGTGGTATTGGAACTTATACCATCCGGTAATTTACTGCAAAAGATAGGTGTAAGTGTATCACCAAATAAGACTGACTATGACCTTGTTACGGTTGATGAGCCATACATCCCGTCACTTGCTCACCTTATGACACCATTCAACGAATGGGGTAGCGGGAAAGTATTTAAGAAACCTAACTTGAACATATTTGCTCCTAATGCTTTTGAAGCCGCACAATGGATGGGTGTTTTCGTAGGTATGCCTGTGAATGCGAATGTGTATATATGGATCACAAGAAAAGATCTCATAAATGACCCCAAAAACAAAAGTGATTTCAAAGCAAAGTATGGATATGATTTGGGTGTGCCAAAGACATTCAAAGAATTAAGAGACATGGCTGAATTCTTTACATCAAAAGGTATATATGGTTTTGCACCGTTCACAAAGCAAACTGAAGGTTCAACAGCTGAAGCGATTTTTATGTTTGAATCATTCGGCACAAGACCATTGGATATTGTAAACAACAGAGTTGTTGTTGCGTTGGACGATAAAAAAGCGGTTGAAGCGATTAATTTCTATAAAGAACTTTTAAAATTCTCACCTCCAGGTGCACTCGATATGGGGCATTCAGAAAGAATTGCTGCATTCAACCAAGGTAAGGTATTTACAATGTTCCAATGGCCGGCACTTGTTCCACAACATGAGGATCCAAATTCCTCACTCGTAGCTGGAAAAATTGCATATTCAGCTCCACCAGCAGGACCTGCGAAAGCTGCTGCGATCAGAGGTTGCTGGGTTTTGGCAATGCCAAATGCATCAACCAATAAAGCTGCTGCAGTAGAATTTGCATACTGGTGGGCATCGCTTGAGACCGGTCAAAAATTAATACCAAAAGGCTTTATGCCTGCAAGAAGCGATTTACTTTTGAATCCAAATCTCAACAAAGATAGACCATGGTTCAAAGCTATATTCGACTCTATGAAAGGTGCTGTGACAAGACCAAGATTTGTTAAATATCCTGAAGCATCTCAAATTATCAGGAATTACTGGCTTGCTGCTATTTCTGATAAGATGAAACCAGAAGATGCTGTAAAGAAGATGAAGGAGGAATTAAATGCGCTTCTCAAAGCAAGCGGATACTGATATTAAATCAAGGGGCGCTAGTCGCCCCTTTTGGTTGTTCGTTTTTCCTGCTTTGATTGTTGTTTTAACTGTGCTTGTTTATCCAATGTTCTATGCGATTTATATGTCTGGCTATGAATGGAATTTGTTCAACCAAACAGGACGAAAGTTTTTACTATTCGGTAATTATGTTAGGCTCTTCAAAGATAGCGAATTTCTTCATTCACTTTGGTTGCAACTTGGTTTTATAATAATCGCACTTCCAATTGAGACAGTTATCGGATTTTTTGTAGCACTTTTACTTAACAGAGAAGGTAAGTTCTTTTCTGTTGTTCGTTCTTTATTGCTCCTTCCAGTTTTCATCTTGCCTGTTATATCAGGTTTGACATGGCGTATGATGCTGCAACCAGAATATGGAATGATAAGTTTTATTTTAGAAAAATTAGGTTTTGGTGTTAAAGCTTGGCTTGCAGAACCGAAATTTGCTTATGGGATGGTAATTGTTCAGGATGTCTGGCGCATGTGGCCTTTTATGTTTATGTTCATATACGCTGGACTTTCTGGGCTACCAAAGGAATCTTTAGAAGCGGCTCAAATAGACGGTGCAGGTTTTTGGACGAAAGTTTTTAAAATAATAATACCATATTTAAGACCGACTATAGCAACAGCTTTCTTGCTCAGATTGATAGATGCTTTGAGAATTTTCTCCGAAGTTTACGTTATGACCGGTGGAGGTCCTGGAAATGCTACTTTGTTACTTTCTTTGTACATAAACAAGCAAGCTTTTGAATTTTTCAGTATAGGATACGCAGCAACGATGGGTGTGTTTTTGCTAATTATTGCACTTGCAATTGCGTTCTTCGTGGTACGTGGAAATATACAATTTGAGGGTGAAAGAGGATGAACAAAAGAAAACTGGCTTCATTTATAATAGTTATTTTGTCTATCTTGGTTCTTATTATTGAATTAATGCCTATATTTGTTGTAATCACAAGTGGATTTAAAAGAGATATCGATATATGGGCACGAGGACCTTTCTATTTCAAACCTACGTTGGCAAGTTATAAGTCTGTGCTCTCGAACAAAGATTTTCTTGTGAGTTTGAAAAACAGCTTGCTTGTTGCAAGCCTTTCTACATTTGTTTCAATTATCATCGGTTCCATGGCGTCTTACGGAATTACGAGGTATTCTTCAAAAGCTAAAGAATTCATCGCTTACTCATTTCTTGTTTTTAGGATGATTCCGCAAATTTCCCTTGTTATACCTTTATTTGTTATGTTTACCACCTTGAACTTAAAAGATACTTTAACCGGTGTTACTATAGCCCACGTGAGTTTCAATTTGCCATATGTGATCTGGCTTTTACTACCATTTTTTGCCGCCATACCAAAAGATTATGAAGAAGCGGCACGTATAGATGGTGCCAGTGAGTCTGGTGTGTTCTGGAAGATATTCTTACCGTTGGTAGCTCCAGGACTTGTTGTAGCTGCTATATTTGCGTTTCTAATGTCTTGGAATGAATTTCTGTACGCACTTATACTATCATCTGTAAATGCACGAACTGCTCCTGTTGCAGTCAATGGACTTCTTGGTCAGTACGCACCAAAATGGGGACAACTATCGGCAGCAGGTACTATTATGCTTATTCCAGTATTTATAATAACTTTAACGTTGCAAAGGTACATAATTAAAGGTTTAGCAGCAGGGGGGATTAAGGGATGAGAGAGGAAAAGAAAGTTTCTGAGAAAGTGCCATTCATAACCAAGTTCTTTTTCGGTTTTGGTGATGTGTACGGTGGAGGCGTTTTCAACATAATAAACTTCTTTTACGCTATATTTTTGACAGACGTAGTTAAAATTCCACCACAATACGCATCTGTCATTTTTCTTGTAGGTAAGATATGGGATGCGATCACGGACCCAATAATGGGGTTTATAAGCGATAGAACAAACACACGCTTTGGAAGAAGAAGACCGTACTTTTTAGCGGGTGTACCATTTATATTCCTGTCATTTGTTATGGTATGGTATCCAGTCAGCTTTGAGAGTGTTTTTGCAAGGTTTTTGTACGCATTTTTCGCTTATATATTCTTGAACACCGTTGTTACAATGGTACTTATTCCATACACGGCGATGAGCGCTGAGATAACACTTGATTACAACGAAAGAACAGCTATAAATTCGCTCAGGTTGATTTTTTCGTTGGTCTCTTCACTGCTTTGTGCTGTACTTCCAATGATGATCGTTAAAGCCGCTGGAGATGTAAAGAAAGGTTATCTTCTTATGTCCGTTATCTTCGGCCTATTCTTTGCCTTGCCATACCTTGGCGTTTTCGCATTTACAAGAGAGCATAACTTCAAGCCAGCAACAACGAAACTTAGCTTCAAAGAATTGATAATTGAACCATTGAAGATTCGCACTTTCAGATTGTACCTTGCCATGTTTTTATTCGCATATCTTGCTATCGATACTGTTTCAGTTATATTCCCCTATTACATGAAGTATTACATAGGCAAACCATTTTTTGTATCAGCAGTGCTCGGCGTTTTATTGATAACTGAGATAATATTCGTTCCCGTTTATGCGTTTGTAGCACGTAAGAAGAGCAAGAATTTTGCATATATAATTGGTGCGGTCATTTGGGCAATCGGTGGTATTCTAACGCTTGTCATGAAGCCGGAATGGTCTAATACGATATTGCTTGGATTTGCCGCTGTTATTGGTGCTGGAGTTTCAGCGGTTGCGGTTATGCCACACACTATCCTCGGTGATGTAACTGATGTTGGTGAGTTGAAATTCAACGAGAGAAGAGAAGGTACGATAAGTTCGATGGCAACGTTTTTGAGAAAGGTAGCTTCCGCTGTAGTACAAGCGTTGATATTATTGATTCTTGGTGCGGTAGGATACGTTAATCCAAAAGGTAACGAAATCCCCACTCAACCAAGTTCGGTTATAACCACGATAAGGGTAATACTTGCCTTTGGACCAATAATTCTTTTAACACTTGGTGTTATAGCTGCGTTGCGGTATCCTTTGAAACCGAAAATTCACGAAGAACTTAAGAAATTACTTAAAGAAAGAAGAGAGAAAGGCTCAACAGATGAGAAGAAACTGGAAGAACTTAGAAAGGAATTGGTATAGTTAATGGAACAGATGGGACACTTTAATCTTGTCTTACTTGTACTTGTCTGGGGTAGTTATTATATCTCAA
Source organism: uncultured Fervidobacterium sp. (assembly GCA_964577745.1). Taxonomy (GTDB): domain Bacteria; phylum Thermotogota; class Thermotogae; order Thermotogales; family Fervidobacteriaceae; genus Fervidobacterium. Next base: position 11,631 of record CAZOAS010000021.1, on the reverse strand, counting down.
ATAGACTTGCACTGAGAACTTTTTCAGTGACATTCACGGGAGTATTTATTCGCCTTGCTGTATTTTTCATCATGATAATTTATATGTACTTAAAGAAAGAATTGAAAACACTTTTCAAAGTTGAAAATGTTTTTCCAAGACTTGTTGTGATTGGTTTACTTGGTTTTTTACTTGATTACACGGCATTCATCGGTTTTAAATACTCCACGGCATCCAAAGGTTCTATTTTGCTCAGGTCTGATGTGTTATTTTCAACGCTTATAGGTATTGCCTTGGGACAACGTGTTAATTTATCCGAATTGTTAATCGTTGTTACAATGCTATTTGGTGTCTTTCTCGTTTCTGGTCAATCTCTTGGTGATTTGAGTTTTCAATACGGCGACATGTTCTTTCTATTAAGTGCACTTTTTATATCACTCAACGCATTTGTCATACGAAGCGTGCAAACAGATAAAAAGAATCCGGTTTCCGATAACGTTATAGCTTTTTACAACAACTTCTTCACACTCGTTTTCTTTCTTTTGTTTTCAGGAAGAAACATCAAATTTTCTGAATTTTCTGGAATTTCATTGAATATTTCATTCTTAGGACTATTACTTGCAAGCATTTTTCAATTTTTGATATACGTATTTTACTATTACTCACTCAGGAGATACCCTGTGTGGCTTGTCAGAAGTATTCTCTTACTAATGCCAGTGTATGTTTCTATATTTTCAGTGTTGTTTTTAAAGGAACGATTAACGTTTGTTCAGATAGTAGGTATGGTGATAATTCTTTGTTGTGCGTTTATGCTTACGAAGATTTTGTACAAAAGTGAGGTGAAATAATGATGGAATACCCGCCATTTCAAATTTGGAATCCTGTGAAAGTTGTTTACGGTGTTGGAAGGATAGATACCTTAAAAGAATTAGGTTACAAAAAGCCTCTTGTTATATGTGATCCCATTGTGACAAAACTGGGATTGATTGAAAAAATCAAGAGTTTCTTCAATGAAATGTACATCTTCAGTGAAATTGAACCTAACCCGTCGTGTGAACTTATCGATAAGATAGTTACCAGTTACCGAAACCAAAACGTGGACAGTGTAATAGGTATAGGTGGAGGAAGCTCTCTTGATACGGCGAAAGCTGTGAGTGGGCTTTTAGAAAATGAAGGAAGTATAGTTGATTACCTTGTTGGTGGTAAGAAGTTTAACGTGCGAAAACCTCTTGTGCTTATCCCAACGACCGCTGGTACAGGTAGTGAAGTTACAAACGTCGGGGTTTACACATACCGAGGATTGAAAAAACCAATGACAAGTGACATGTTCTGGGCAGATATGGCTATCGTTGATCCAGAACTTACGTATTCGATGCCAGTAAGGGTAACAGCATCGACAGGACTCGATGCATTTACACATGCTATAGAAGGTTTCTGGGCAAAAAGCTCACAACCTTACACGGAAGGTCTTGCACTGACTTCACTTAAAATGATATTTGAAAATCTGAAAAATTCTATCAATGGAGATAAGGTCGCCAGAAACAACATGGCATTGGCAGCCACAATTGCAGGTATAGCTTTTAGTCAAACACGAACAACAGCAGCACATGCTATCAGTTTCCCACTCACAAGTTTCTATGGTATAGAACACGGGATTGCCGTCGCATTGACCTTGCCACAACTCGTACTTTGGACGTATCCACATATCAAATCTAAGATGGATGGATTACTGAGATATTTGGACATAGATAACGTTGAAACACTTGCTGAGATGATTGAGAAATTGATGATAATTGCAAACATTCCAACAAGACTCAGAGATTACGGTGTTAAGGAAGAAGATATTGAAAAAATAGCTAAAATATCTATGGAAGCAAATATCATTAAACTCACACCGGGTGATATAACTTACGATGATGTGGTTGGAATATTGAGGAAGATATTTTAATCGGAATTCGGATTCCGATATCGAAGGGAGGCTTTATCTTGAGTTTGACAGCTGAGGAAATTAGGTTTTTGAAAAAGAAAGCAACGCATATAAGGATGATAACTATTGAAATGATAGGTAAACTTGGTGTTGGGCATATCGGTGGTTCGCTATCTATAGCCGAAGCTCTTTCTGTGTTGTATTACAAAGTTATGCGTGTGGATCCGAAAAATCCAAAGTGGGAAGATAGAGATAGGTTCGTTCTATCTAAAGGGCACGCAGGTCCTGCGCTTTACAGTGTACTTGCTGATCTTGGTTATTTTCCATACGAATGGATAGATACTCTCAATAAGCCAAATACAAACTTGCCAAGTCATTGTGATAGACTGAAAACTCCTGGAGTTGATATGACAGCTGGCTCGCTTGGTCAAGGTCTTTCGGCAGCTGTTGGTATGGCACTTGGTGGAAAGATAATGAAAAAAGATTTTTATGTATATGCACTTATCGGAGATGGTGAATCACAGGAAGGACAGATATGGGAAGCTGCTATGTTCGCTGCTCACAATAAATTAAACAATTTAATAGCATTCACAGATTACAATAAGATGCAGATAGATGGATATATCCATGAGATAAACAATCTCGAACCCTTAGCTGACAAATGGCGTGCGTTCAACTGGCATGTTATCGAAGTGGATGGTCATAACGTTGAGGAGATTTACAATGCCATTATGAGTGGAAAAGAGCAAAAAGAAAAACCAACGATGATAATATTGCATACCATAAAGGGACGCGGTGCTTATTTTGCAGAGGGAAAGATAACGTGCCACAACATGCCAATAAAAGAAGAAGAATGGAAAACCGCAGTTGAAATGCTCAGAAAGGAACGTGATGAGATATGATTAATCTTACACCTTCTATGCACGAAAAAGAATTGAGAGATATATACGGTGAATTGTTGTTTGAGTACGCCAAGAAAGACGAACGTATCGTCGTTTTGAATGCTGACCTTGCAAGGTCTGATAGTACATTGAAATTCAAAGAATTGTTCCCAGATAGATTCATCGACGTTGGTGTGGCTGAAGCGAATATGATGGGAATCGCCGCTGGACTTGCCAACGTTGGTTTAATTCCAATCACTCACACGTTCACACCATTTGCAACACGCAGAGCGTTTGACCAAATCACGATATCAATAGCGTACGCCGATTTGCCTGTTAAGATGATGGGAACTGACCCCGGAGTTACAGCAGAGTTAAACGGTGGGACACATATGAGCTTTGAAGACGCTGGCATAATGAGGAATTTGCCTAATGTAACAGTCGTTGAACCAGCTGATGCTGCACAATTCAAAGCGATGTTTGAACAGATAGTGTATTATCCAAAGCCTATATACGTACGTATGTACAGACGAAGGAAGGAAAAATTCTTTGATGATGATATGAAATTTGAAATCGGTAAAATCGCCACGTTGAAAGATGGGAGCGATATAACGATAATTTGCTCAGGTTTAATGGTAGGGCAAGCGATGATTGCAACACAGATGCTTGAAAAGGATGGTATAAGCGTACGGTTGTTGAATATGCACACACTAAAACCTGTCGATGAAGAAACGATTGTAAAAGCGGCTAAAGAAACTGGAAGAATAGTCGTTGCCGAAAATCATAGCATAATCAACGGATGGGGAAGTGCAGTTGCTGAAGTGCTGGCAGAACACTATCCAGTACCTATGAAACGTATAGGCGTAAAAGACCACTTTGGGGAAGTTGGGCTAACTGATTTCTTGTTGAAAAAATACAAAATGACCGCTCAAGATATATACGATGCCGCGATGGAATTGTTAAAGAGGTGATTGGTTGAATGTTTGAAATGACAAATGGTATCAAAATCACAAAAAACGAATTCCAGTTGTGTCATAATGAGAAATTCCCGTTGTTTTACGTTGGTGTTGGTGAAAACACGTACGAAATGTCGCACGGGAATTTCAACATCCAAAAATTCTATGGATGTAAAGTACCACTGAAGAAATTCAACGTACTTGAGAACAATGAAGGTACATTTAAAATTAGGTTTTACAACGAAGAGTTGTTCTTAGATTGTTTATTCGAACTTTCAGACGAACATATCAAAATAAATTTATTAGATCATTCCGAAGGTTTGAACAGGTTATGGATAAATATTCCCGCGGATGTCAATGAAGAGATATACGGCTGTGGCGAACAATATTCGTACTTGAATTTGCGCGGAAAACGAGTACCTCTGTGGGTCTCTGAACAAGGAGTTGGAAGGAACAAAAGAGATTTGATAACACACTTTGCAAATTACAAAGACGATGCCGGTGGTGATTGGTACACGACTTACTTCCCACAACCGACGTTCGTATCTTCTAAGAATTATTACTGTATCGTATACGATTATTCGTACATGGAATTTGACTTTACACACAAAGATTTCCATCAACTCGAGATCCACAATATCCCAAGTGCTATATCTTTTGGGATAGGAAAAACCTTACTTGAAAGCGTAAAGCTTCTAACGAAAGAAATTGGTACACCAACTATGCTCCCAGATTGGGTGTACGATGGTGTCATCGTTGGTTTGCAAGGTGGTACGGAAGTTGTCATACCAAAGATTGAAAATGCACTCAACAAAGGACTTAAGATAGCTGGTATGTGGATACAAGATTGGGAAGGTAAAAGGGTTACCGCATTTGGTAAACAACTCATGTGGAATTGGGTTTACGATAACAATATGTATCCAGATCTTCCAAAAACGATCGAAATGTTAAAGAGTAAAGGCATACGAACTCTGGGGTACATAAATCCTTTCTTGGCTCTTGAAGGGTCGCTTTACAAAGAAGCCTCCGAAAAAGGCTTACTTGTCAGAAAGCCAGATGGTTCTGAATACCATGTAGTTGTAACAACGTTCCCCGCTGCTGTCTTAGACCTGACAAATCCAAAGACAAGAGAATGGATTAAGAACGTAATAAAATCAAACATGATAGGTATAGGACTTTCCGGATGGATGGCTGATTTTGGTGAGTATTTACCTACCGATGCTGTGTTGTACGATGGTGCTCCTGCAGAGCTTTACCACAATAGATACCCTGTCGAATGGGCAAAAATTAATCGTCAAGCTGTTGAAGAAGCCGGTAAGATAGGCGAAATAGTCTTCTTCATGCGTGCTGGAAATCTTGGAAGTGGTAAATATTCAACACTATTCTGGCATGGAGACCAGATGGTGAACTGGTCAAAAGACGATGGTTTACCATCTGTTATCGTTGCCGCACAATCGATGAGTATGTCTGGATTGAGTTTGACACATTCCGATATCGGTGGTTACACCACACTTGCCAAGAATGTACCAGAGATAGTGTGGACGAAAAGAACGAAGGAATTATTCATGAGATGGGCTGAACAAGCAACGTTTACATCTGTTATGCGCACACACGAAGGTAACTGGCCAGATGAAAACTGGCAATTCGATTCAGATGAAGAGACATTACTCCATTTTGCAAGGATGTCGAAGGTACACTCAATCCTGAAACCGTATATCAAAACACTTGTCGAAGAGTACGTCTCAAATTACAAACCGATATTCATGCCGTTGAAAATGCTTTATCCGATAGAAAATAGCGAGAAATACAAATACGAATATCTTTTCGGAGAAGATATGCTAATTGCACCTGTGATAGAACCGAATGCAACAGAATGGGAAGTGCATTTACCACCGGATAATTGGGTACACCTTTGGAGTGGAGAAGAATACACAGGTGGGACTTACAAAATCAGTGCACCAATTGGTTATCCACCAGTATTTTACAAAGCCACATCGAAATTTAAAGATATCTTTGAAAGGGCAGGCGATGTAATTTGAAGAAAATAAAAGTCGGTCTTGTAGGACTTATCCAACACAATTTCAGAGGAGATAAAGAGAGTGTATACAGACGGTCAATTGAAGAATTGAAAGAACTCTCAAATGAATTCAACTTTGAGTTTGTGTTTAAGAAAGATTTCGTTGTAACACGCCAAGATGCGCAGATAGCGAAAGCTGAGATGGAAGAACAAAAGGTTGATTTGCTATTAATTCAATCGACGTCGTTTTCTTCAGGTTATCTAATTCAAGAACTTGCACAATTCAATGGATTCATCGGACTTTGGGCGGTACCTGAAACAACGAAATCAGGCCCATTACCACTCAATTCGTTCTGTAATATGAATTTGAACATGAGTGAACTTGAACGATTTTTACCTTATCTTGATAAAGATGCGAAATGGTTCTATGGCTATCCAAAGGATGAACTATTCAAAAGGCGATTTTTAACAACCTTACGTGCACTTAGGGCGATTAAAAACATATCAGGTTCGAGATTTTTACTTGTTGGAGGTCGAGCTCCCGGGTTTGACAATCTATTTTACGATCCACGACTTTTAAGAGGTAAACTTGGTGTATCTGTCGAGGAGATGGAGTTTGGAGACTTAAAAACAAGACTTTTGAATCAACCAGATGAGAAAATAAAAGATGTTATCACCGAGATAGAATCGAAATACATGATAAAAGATGAGTTTGCCAAAAACTCAATAAATAAAATGGCAAGATTGATAGCAACGGTAAGAGACTTGAAAGAAGAGGGAAAATACGATGGATTTGCGATATCTTGCTGGCCAAAATTCAGAGCAGAACTTGGCATGGTACCGTGTGCATCATACGCTTTCTTGTCAGATGAGATGAACACAACAGTCTGTGAAGGAGACATAGTTAGCCTCGTGAGTATGAAGATACTTCAATACATAGCTGATTATCCAGCAATACTGATGGATCTCTCTGACATAGATTTCAAAGATAACTCGATCTTTCTATGGCATTGCGGTATAGGGAGTAAGTACTATGCTAAGGAACAGATAACTCTTGAAAAGCACTTTAATCCCGGACCAAAAGACCCAGAAAAAGGTTGGCTTACAATGGCTCCTGTAGCTGCAATGAAATTTGCACAGATGCCTGTTACAATAGCAAGGTTAACTAACAATCTGGATGAATATTTCGTGATGAGTGGGGAATTTTTCGAAAACGAAAACAAACCGGATTTCGACGGAAGCAGAGGCTGGCTTGGAAAGTTAAGATATTTCGAAGAAGATATAACCGTCCTTGATTTAGTTAACACGATAATGGTAAACAAACTTGAGCACCATTTTCCACTTGTAAAAGGAGATTACACAAACGAAATCATCGAATTTATGAACTGGATGGGGTTTGACAAGGTGCCAAAAATTGAATATAAAGATTATTACCAAAGGAGGAAAAAATAACTATGGTGAAAAAAGTTGTCATCGGTTCGGACAAATCAGGCTTTGCACTGAAAGAAGAGGTCAAAAAATTTCTTGAGGATAAAGGATATTACGTTGAAGATGTCGGGACAAAAGACTTGGATAATTGGCTACCATTTTACGAAGTTGCACCAAGAGTTGCAAAAAAGATACAATCTGGAGAATTTGAAAAGGGTATACTCATCTGCGGTACTGGTGCAGGTATGTCAATAGTGGCGAATAAATTCAAAGGAATTTACGCAGTGGCTGTTGAAGGAAGTTACACAGCCAGGATGGCGCAAGTAATCAACAATGCAAACGTACTTACGATGGGTGGATGGGTTGTTGCTCCACAGCAAGCATGTGATATGGTCGAACGATGGCTCACAGCTGAATTCACGGAAGGGCTTGAAGAATGGAGACAGAATTTACTTAAAGGTGCGCAAGGAAAGATAAAGGAAATTGAGGAGGAGAATTTCAAGTAATGGATAAAACCAAGAAATTTGTTACAATAAAAGACGTTGCAAAAGTGGCAGGCGTATCGGTGAATACAGTTTCAAGAGCGTTGGGAAATCGAGGATACGTACGTAAGGATACGAAAGAAAAGGTCTTGAAAGTTGCCCAAGAACTTGGGTATACACGTAATTGTGCTGCGACTGCTCTGAGGACGAAACACTCAGGAATCGTTGGTGTTGTTGTGGTTGACAATTCAAACCCGTTTTATGCCGAGTTAGTAAAAGGTATAGAAAGCGAAGCAAGAAAAAATGGGTACAGTATCATACTTATAAACACAGATAGAAGTTACGAAAATGAAGTAAAGGCTATTCAAACATTACTCCAAAGAAGAGTGGACGGTTTAATAATATGTGCCGTTCAATCGCGAACGGATGATATAAAAGAACTTGTCGATAAAAAAATACCAAACGTGATCGTTGGAAGCAAATTGGATGGAATTAAAACAAATTACATACACAGTGATGATGAGTTAGGTGGTTACATCGCAGCAAAGTATCTTATCGAAACGGGACACAAAAACATACTCTTTCTGAATGCATTTGATTACAAATACGCAGCAAGAATGAGGGAAAAAGGTGTTAGAAAGGCAATCGAAGAAGTTGGAAAGTCTGTGAAATTAACTGTAATAAGTTCGCTTGAAGGCTTTGAAAACGCTTACGAAAAGTTCAAGCAGTTACTCTCAGAAAAAATCGCATTTGACAGTGTTATCTGTTACAACGACATATACGCCATCGCTGTTGTAAAAGCTTCAAAAGAATTCGGATTGAAGATACCCGAGGATTTTTCTGTAATTGGTTTTGACGATATAGAATTCTCTTCCGTTGTAAGTCCTCCGTTAACAACAGTGAGGATAGATAAGACAGTTCTTGGTGCGGAGGCTTTCAGAGCGCTCATCAAAAGCATAAAAGAAGATATAACTACCGAACTTGTCGTTCCTGTGGAATTGATAAAGCGTGAAAGTGTAAAAGTCAGGTAAGTACGAGGTCACTTTTTTAACAAAATGTCCCTCAAATTCGAGGGACATTTTTAATTTCGGCATAATCTTGACAGAGGTGTGCTTTGAGATTTTCCTTTATTCCCAATACCTCACATTCCAAAATTTTCAACTTTTGTCTTTTTGAAAATAAAGTAAGAAGTCGTAAAAAATATCAACGCTATCGAATTAAATACTATCAAACCATTCACATCGCTTGCGTTCAGATATTCTTCTACGACATTAATTAACTTTGGCACTTTTTCATCCAACTTTGCTATCAGCTGTAACAACACCAATGAAACTCCAGCTCCGAAAATCGGACCTGCCAAAGGCTTGTTTGGAAATTTCATGCAAAATATATTCCCAATTGATAAGAACATCATCGCCTTTGAGTAATTTACCAAAGTTGTCAGAATAATGTACGAGAAAGCTTTCAAAATTCCAATTTCTTTGAAATAGTTAACTGTATATTTTGAAACTATAGGTTTACCAACTAATAATGGCAAAAACAGTATCAACAAGGACATCACAACGTACTGAATCAATATGAAAAAATACAGACCTATTAACCTTTTTAAAAACCATCTCTTTTTACTTTCCCCGAGCAACATCTCTGTCAGTAAGGTTCCTTCTCTGTACTCTAAGCTGAAAATCAACTCTGAATAGAATATCAACAAAAATGGTATGATTAAATCATCATTCTTCCAGATTATTTCAGAGTTTAGCATAACTCCGTCAAACCTTTCTTTTATCGTTTCATCAGTTAAGGTATTGTTTATTAGAAAGAACACCAAAACTCCAAAGAGTAAGATTATAATCGTTATAACTATCCAATGTTTCCGAGAAAAGAAAAGCTCTAAGTCCAACACAAAAGATCACATCCCCGTATTTTCGATTTTTACCTTTTTCACGATAAAGTAAGATATGAGAAAGAGAAAACATACAACTAATACCGAAATTACTAAATCATTTATATTTCTCAATATTATTGTATGTTCAACGATAATTTTAACTGCTTTCACATTTTTAAATCTCAAGGCTAAATTTAAAATAGCAAATAGTACACCTATCGAAATGATACTTCCCAAGAATAACTTCCCGACAAATAACACTGATGATAGAATACCTATTGAAACAAAAAATACAACACGTGAATACGTTGCAAAGAAAGAGAAAATTATATTTTTGACAATCTGAACAATCGTCATATTGGGAAAAAGCAAGGACCAATTTTCTGGAAAGACCCTTCCAAATACTAAGGCACCTGCAAATATCATGAGTAAAAATCCTATAAGTACTTGAGTTAAAACAAAGCTCAAGAACTCCACGCTTTTTTGGATAAACCAATCTTTCTTACTCTTTCCACACAGTAAAATAGATAAGAATGTTCCATCGAGATATTCAACGTTGAAGAATAAATCCGAAAAGAATATCATTATTATAGGTAAAAGAAGCTCTTCTTGAGAGTTTAGAAAATGGTAACCTATGCTGAAACCGGAAAAGTATGGTTTGTACCCCATATCTTTCGATGAAAGTGCTAACATGATTCCACTTATAAAAAAAGCAATATCTATGAATATCCAGTGCTTATGTTTAAATATTGTTCTCACGCAACATCACTTCCGACTATCATTTTGTTCTGGATAATCATCCGCTTATCAACTATCTCATCAAATAAATCTGGATTGGTGCCAAACAAAAGACAAGCTTTACCATTTTTTTTTAAATCCTTGAGTATGCTAATAAGAATTTTAGTCCTTTCTTCATCAAGACTCAACTCAGGTTCGTCTAACAGAAGAATATCCGGATCATTCAAAAAAGCAATGCAAAGCTTGGCTATCTTTCTCATACCGTGCGAAGAAGCTTTGTATTTCTTTGAAAAATCGATTTTCCAGAGTTTCTCATATCTTTCAAGTTCCAATAGAATCTGTTCTTTTTTCATCCCCTTGGTTTTTCCAAAGTACAATATGTTTTCTTTTAAAGACATATCTTTGTAAAGTCCCATACCATCAACAACAATACCACATCTTTTCAAAACTTTGGGATTTTCTTTTGGATCCTCTCCGAGAATTTCAATCTTACCTGATAACGGAGAATATATGCCGACTATAGTCTTCAACAATGAACTCTTACCTATTGCGTTTTGGCCATGAATGTACACAAATTCTCCTCTTTTCAAACTCAAAGAGAAATCTTTAAACAATATCTCATCCTGTGTAAATCCAAATACCAGTTTTTCAATATTCAAAAGGACCATATTTCACTCACCTCTTTTTCTAAAAACAACATTCTTAGTTGAAGAAATAATAATGAAAGAAAGTTTTCTCAATGAATAGGACTTTTAGAAGTTTTCATCATCTTTGTTTGAAAACCAAATAAAACATACATCCCATTTACATGAATAATCTGGACAAAACTTTAGACCGCAACCTCCAAATGGACATATATCTATGAGACAAAAATTACACTTTTCTATGTTTTCATTGGTACTGTACGCTTTCTCAACCCAATTCATCGTATTCCCCCCTCAAAACGTATTCTATTAAAATCTTTGTTGTGAATTACCTCCACCTGTAACACACTCACAAACATCAGAGTCGCATACTACTGGACATAACCAAGGCCATTTATAAAGGCATGGTAATAGGGATACTGTGCCATCGCATTTACAGTCTGTTACGCAAAAATGCACTATACATATTGTTGTTGGACTTTCATCTTGAACAGGTTTGATAATCCAATTCATTTTTTTCCCTCCTCAATTTCTTATAGATTGTCTGATTAGAATTGTGAAAAATTCTGAAATTGATTTATAATTCTTAAAAAAGCTACAACCCCCCTTCTGCTTCAGACTCTATTCGATGATAAGATAAGAAAGAACAAAAGTAGGATTTGCAATTTTGACCTACTCCCCGCATTGAAATGCGAGG
>CAZOAS010000020.1:0-20076 GCA_964577745.1 uncultured Fervidobacterium sp. | reverse complement strand
AAAAGTTGATATGGAAACGGCTATAAAGAAAGCCGATGCTGAAATTAAGAAATACCTGGCAGAAGAATACAAATAAGTTACATGATTTCGTTCAAAAATTAAATGGGATTCTCGCACGGAGAATCCCATTTTTTGTAAGATATAATTTTCAAAAACTGTACGAAAAAATGAAATTAAGTGGCGAATAGTTTTACTTGAAAAAAGAAGGATTGTATTTGTTCTTATTAAATTCATAATATTGGAGAATACTTATTTGAAGAATTTTGAACTTTTTAATCTAAGAAAAATAGATCAAATATGTTCTATTATTGTAATCACTTTGTCTCACACTTAATTTCTCAATTATTTTCAACACCGTTAGATTCTGGATATAAAACAAGTAGAATTATAATATCAGTCCCGCTTTATGACCTGACTGAACAATTTATTTTTGAAGTAATGATAGATATTTGTATTCAAAAAGGTAAATTTACCAAAGTTGGTAGAGAGTTCTTGTCAAAACTTGGAAAAGATATCAAGAATACAGGAATATGCTATTTACCAAAATAGGATATAAAAGTTCGCTTATGGAATTTGTTTTAAAATAGTTTCTGAAAATTATACATTTTCTAACAAAACATATCACTTTTTTAAAAAATAATTTGTATAATTGATAGTGTAGTGTCTCAAGAGGGGAACTATTTCACTTCTTGAAAGGAGTGAGAGGGTGGTTTTAAAGTTTTTGAATGGCAAGTTCTTTAATATCCTCGTGTTTTTAGTTATCTTAGTTTTCTCCTCTTGTGTTCCAAATATTCAAAATAGTATAAAAGTAGTTGTGAACTTAAAAATCTCTTCTGAAAACGTAACCCCTTTCTCTGATAGAATTTTCCCTAATGCTCTTGTAGATGAAATATCCAAATTAGAGCTTGTTGTTAAAAAAGATTCTCAAACACTGTTCACCAAAACCATTCAAGTTGCCAGTACATCAATCACAGTTGATTTGAATGGGTTTGGTGAATATATTTTTGAACTATACGGCTACAACTCCTCAAATGAGGTCATATTGTATGGTTTGGCAAAAAAATTGATTCAAAATGTCCAAGATACAGTCAATGTAACAGCAACGTTTAAGGATGCTATGGTAAAATATACGTTAAACCTATCCCAGGAAGTTTTAGATAACTATACATTTAAAAACGCAAAAGCTACGTTAGAGTCTAAAACAGGCAATACTTTATCATATGACTTGACATTAAATACTTCAAAAATATTATTTCAAGCCAATCTAAAACCTGGTGTATGGTATGTTAGTTTGACAATGACCTTCATATCAAAGCTTACTGCTCAAGAGAAGACAGAGAAATTTGAAGATATAATAGAAATTTCTCCACTCAAAAATTATACCTATGAATATTTGGTAAAGTTCAGTCCTGATGCATACAAAGTGCTTATAAATACTGCGTTCCCTTATGGATATGTGTACGGCTTCGATGAGATAAAGTGCAAAGTTTCAAAAAACGGTACAACTGTTTTCAGCAAAACTTTTAATACGCAAAATCTTGAGATTTTAATACCTGAGAAGAATGTATACCAAGTGGAATTAGAAGCATGGAAAAATGGTTCTGTAGTGTTCAAAAGTACAAACACTTTAGATATGACATCCACAAGTTCGTTCAATGTACTTTTTACAGAAGGTTATTTTGAGAAGTTAGTTGCTTTTGATAAATCCAATAATTTGTTTGTATTTGAAAAGGTCGGACAGTTTTCTTCATGGAGTACGATAAAAGTTAATGGTCAGGATACATCATATTATGAAAGTCACATTTACCCAGGTTTGAAGAATATAATAGTTAAATTTGACCAAAGCTCATTAATAAGAGAGATAAATTTTCAAAAGGATTACCCGCAAAATATAAGGGTTAGAATAAGTGCTGAACTTGGTAATGTTGGCAATCTTATATCTTCATATTTTAATCAAGTTACATTTGAGCTGAATGGTGCTTACATTATAAGTGTACAAACTCCAAATAGTTTCGCAAATTTGTTAGATAAGCAATTCAATGCTGAAAATTTGAAGATAGCTTTATCTAATAACAATATAATCATCTCACTTGGAAGTAACAATTTAGGTTCTTTTCCAATTAACAGTAGGATTTATGTAAAATCTGAAGTGAGTGGTACAAGAGCAAAAATTTTGGAAAGAATACAAGCAAACGGTAAGAATAACTACTATGAGGGTGATTTTGAGGTCATATACACACAGGGAAGTACTTCCGGTTTTAGAGTGATAAATGAACTCAACATTGATAATTATCTTTACTACGTTTTGCCAAGTGAAATGAATGCATCGTATGTTGATGGTGCTTTACAATCTCAAGCAATCGTTGCAAGAACGTATGCTATGTACAAAATTTTAAATGACAAAAGATTAGCTTCTATTGGTGCCAATGTCGATGATAGTATAAATTACCAAGTTTACAATAGAGAAGGCACAGCTGATCTATTCAAAAATGCAGTTAATACAACTAGTGGAAAGATAGTTATGTACAATTCGCAAGTGGCTGCTACCTATTTCTACGCTAACTCTGGAGGAATTGCTCTAAATTCAATAGACGTCTTTAACATGAATGTTCCATATCTTGTTCACAAACACTTGACTCTTAAAAATGAATATTTACCGAATCCATTAAACGAAACAGAGATAAGTACATTTATAAGAAATTGGGATAAAGCATACCTTAGGGATAAAGGATACTTTGAATTCACAAATTCCATGACACGTTGGAAAGTTGAGTTTACACCAGAGAAGATTCTACAAAATGTTGCATTAGCACAATACGTAACTATTACAAATCCTTTTTCTTCGTCAAGTTTAGTTAGTAACGAGCTTTTAGAGGAAAGAGAAGTGAAAAAGATGATACAAGAAAATCGAGTAATTCTAAACACTACTGAAAAATTACTCGATGTCAAAGTTACGAAGAGAGGACTTGGAGGGGATGTTAAGGAGTTTCAAATTATTACTACAAGTGGAACAAAAACATTTCCAAAATCCAAATTATCAACCGTTTTCAAGCTTGATTCTCAAACACCAGTTTATATTTCTAATGGTACTTCAAGAACTGATTTTGGTTATTTACTCAGTGATTTTGTCACGTTTGAAGTTCAGAAAGATAGCAGCGGAAATGTTACAAAGGTAATAGTCTGGGGTGGTGGATTTGGTCATGGAATAGGAATGAGTCAAGTTGGGGTGCATTGCTTATGTAAATATTATGGTTACACAGGTGAACAAGCTGCGCTATATTTTTTCAAAGATTGCAATATTCAAAAAGTATATTAAGATTGTAAATTTTAGCTTTCCGAAAGGGGGATTCTGGATGAATAAGAGGCAGATTTTGAAAAGTATAGTTGTGGCAGTTTTATTGCTCAGCTTATTCTTTTTAACAGGTTGTGCTAAACTAAACCAAGAACTTGGACAAAAGTTTGCAGTGAAAATTCAGTACAGTCTTCCAGAAGAGTTAACTTTGAAAAATTCTGGAATAACTGATGTATTTGCTTACGAAAATGAAGTTGATGCTTATTATTTAACTGTAACTAATGTAACAGATAACAAAGTGGTAATATCCAATCAGATGATTCAAAAAAATCAACAAAGTGTTTTGATAAATGTCAACAAACCAGCAAATTATAAGTTTGAAATAGTTGGTAAAAACTCAGCAGGTAATGTAATACTTTCCGGATCTGCAACAAAGCAAATAATTAACGATGATAGTATAACAATATCATTAGTCTTTGCAAACGGTAATGCAAGTTTCACGATAACTGTAAATTCAGACGTCTTGTCTAAATACAATTACCAGAATGGAACGGTTACGTTTACAAAGGTAACAAACACTTCCCAGATTGTGCAAAAAAGCTTAACGCTTAATCAAAACACTATAACTCACACTGAAAGCTTACAACCAGGAGTATGGAAGGTTTATATCGAACTGAATTTCACGGCAAAGGATAATATTATAGAACCTAAAACACAAAAAGCTACATTTGAAGAAACTATAGACGTAAATCCTGGAAAAACTACAGTATTGCAACAGATGGGAGTTTACTTTGACTCAAATTACAATATAAAGATAGGTGTTGGGATAGACTTACCCTACATAACACCTGTTACAAACCTAACTGGCACCTATACAAGGTCAAGTGGAACACTTCAATTATCCTGGGAACACACATTGCAAGGAGTTACTTACTACGTATTTAAAAAGGTTTCTGTAACAGAATGGGGAACACCAAGAGAAAAATGGGTTTTAGTAGGTAGTACAAATAACAAAAATTACTCATTGTCAATGACAAATGCTGAATTTGATAATTCTCTTAGGGAAATTGCAATTAACGCTGTTTTGAATGGTAAAGAAAGCGGGTTTGTATCCATAGCTAAATCAAGTATCACACAGAGATAAATTAAAAACAAAACATAATAAAAAGACTGGCTGAAAAGCCAGTCTTTTTTGGTATAGTTGGTATAATTTGTTCGATATAAGTCGAGTACAGGGTGGTGATAAAATGGCAGAAAAATTGTTGAGGATAGTTGATTTAACCAAGTTTTATGGAAAAAAACCGGCAGTAGAGAATGTTAACTTAAATGTATTCTCTGGAGAAATCGTTGGATTTGTTGGACCAAACGGTGCGGGAAAACAACAACAATGAGAGTTTCGTTGGGTTTATTAAAACCTACGAGTGGAAAAGTTTACTTGTTTGGTGAGGAACTAACAAAACAAAACATAGCTAAGTTGATTAGAAACGTAGGATATGTACCCGGAGAAGTGAATTACTATGGTGATGTTACTGTTAAGAAAATACTCGAACTTTATGCCTCCTTCTATACTCAATTTGATACAGAATATTGTGAATGGTTATGTAAAGAATTCGATGTTCAATTAAATAAGAAATTTGAAGAGCTTTCCTTAGGTAACAAGAAAAAGGTCTCAATTATTCAAGCTCTTGCTCATAAGCCACGTTTACTTGTATTAGATGAACCAACGAATTCTCTTGATCCATTTGTTCAAAAGAAGCTTTACAGTATATTGGAAGAACTTAAAATAAACGGGACTGGTGTACTTTTATCATCACATATACTAAATGAAGTGGAGAGACTATGCGACAGAGTGATATTTATAAAAGATGGAAAAATAATAACGCCACCTTCATTTAGTAAATCAATAAAAAAGGTTACGCTTATCAACAACTATTCTGGAAATATAGAAAAACTATTTTCTGAAGCTGTGGAGGTTATAAAAGAAAATAGCAACACCATAATTTACTTCAACGGTCCGTCAAAACGGCTTATTGAACTTCTAACTTCTGTAGATTTTGAAGATATTCTGATAGAGGATTTATCCTTAGAAGATGTTTTTGATAAACTCTACAAAAAGGAAAATTGAATGGAGGAGAGACTATGCAAATACTAAATTGGGAAATTAAAAGAAATTTCAAATCTTTTCTCACCTGGACTGTCTTTATTATAGGTATTCAACTTATGTATTTTGCCTTGTTTCCATCTTTTGCCGGAGAAGGTGGACTGTTTTCTTCTAAAATGCAACTGCTTCCAAAGGCATTTTTAAAAATATTCGGTGTTGAAAAAATTGATTTCAGTGATATTTTACATTTTTTTGCTATGCAAGGTCAGATATGGATTTTTCTCTTTGCAACTTTTTATTTAGTCAAACTTTCTTCTTCTATGTTCGTTAAAGAAGAGAACGATAAAACCGCTGAATTTATACTTTCAAAGCCTGTGAACAGGAAAAGTTACATCATACAAAAGTTTGCTTCAGTAACTATCTATCTATTACTTTACGATAGCGCTATAATGTTTTCTATTCTTTGGATGTTTAATAGATTCAAGGTAAAACCATTTGATATGAACCTTTTCTGGGCTGTTTCTTTTTCTTTTTGGGCAGTACATATATTCATGACTGCTATTGGAATTATTTTTTCTGTTGTTTCAAGAAAACGGACGACAGCAGACACAGGTACTATCTTTGTCCTTGGCTTTTTCTATGTACTCTCACTCATAGCACGAGTTTACGAAAAATACAATTACCTACAAAAGCTAACGCCTTTTGGTATATTTGACCCAGCCGATCTTATAAAAGGTAAATCGTTTAATACCGTTGCATTTTTCTTGATTATTTTGATTTATTTAGGAACACTTGTTTTTAGTATTTTTTACTACGAAAACAAGGATATATACATTTAAGCATTAAAAAATCCCCGCTTTTCAGCGGGGATTTTTTAACTAATTTAATTACAAACTACCCGGGAAGTGGCATGCAACAAAGTGTTCTTCTTTGATTTCTCTTAATTCTGGTTTTTCTTGTGAACATATCGGCTTTGCAACGGGACATCTTGGATGGAATGGACATCCCTTAGGTGGATTGACTGGACTTGGTACGTCGCCTTGTAATATAATTCTTTGTTTTTTGAATTCCGGATTTGGAACCGGAATAGCACTCATAAGAGCCTTTGTGTAAGGATGCAGTGGTTCATCGAAAAGGTCTTTTTTTCTTGCTGTTTCAACAACTTTACCAAGGTACATAACCACAACTCGGCTTGATATGTACTTAATTAACGACAAATCGTGTGATATGAACAAGTAAGTTAAATCGTGCTCTTTTTGAAGGTCCATCATAAGGTTAATAACTTGCGACCTTATAGAAACGTCCAATGCTGCAACTGCTTCGTCAGCGATTATCAATTTCGGGTTCATCAACAAAGCTCTTGCGATACCTATTCTTTGCCTTTGACCACCTGAGAATTCATGTGGGAAGCGGTACATATGAGTTGGATGTATACCAACTTCCTCAAGTGCTTTACCTATTTTATCAATTACCTGTGACTTTGTTATCATTCCATGAGCTATTGGACCTTCTGCAAGTATGTTTTTCACTCTCATTCTTGGGTCAAGCGAACTGTATGGGTCTTGGAAAACTATCTGAATATCCCTTCTGAATTTTAGTCTTTTTTCCTCAAGGTTTCCAACAAGGTACTCCATCAATTTATCTTCGCCATGATTTTTATAGATTTCATAGTATTTTCTATCCACATCGTGATTCAAATCTGGTTTCCCGCTTTTGAACTTCTCGATGTAAGTCTTTTGAACGTACTTTTTTGCCTTCCAAGTTGGTAAGAAATAATGTGTTGTATCTTCTCCAGCAACTATTATTCTACCTGATGTTGGTTCGTACAACCTTAAAAGTGTCATACCAACAGTGGTCTTACCACATCCGGATTCACCAACAAGACCCACTGTTTCTCCTTTGTACACTTCAAAACTTACACCATCAACAGCTTTAACCCAAGCCACGATTCTTTTAAAAACACCGGCCCTTATTGGGAAGTGTTTAACAAGATTATCAATTCTGAGCAACACTTCTCTTTGTTCTTTCATATTCTTTTTTTCTCTTACTTCATTCACTTTGTTTTCGCTCATGCGCCTTCACCAGCCTTAACAATCTTCTGAGCTTCTTCAACCTTTTTATAGAAGAAGCATCTTGAGAAGTGTTCTGGTTCAACTTCTACAAGATTTGGCATCTCGATATTACATTTTTCTTCTTTGAATTCACACCTGTTACTGAATCTACATCCTGGTGGGAAGTGCAGTGGATCCGGCACCATACCAGGGATACTGTAAAGTCTATCTTGTTCGATATCAAGCCTTGGAATTGCATTCAGCAATCCCCATGTGTATGGATGTCTTGGTTTTTTGAACACTGTTTTCACATCGGCAGTTTCCATAACTTTACCACCGTACATTACAACAACTCTGTCTGCATTCTCTGCTATAACTCCAACATCGTGAGTAATCAATATTATCGCCATACCGTATTCCTTTTGGAGCTCTTTCATCAACTCAAGAATTTGAGCTTGAATTGTGACATCAAGTGCTGTTGTTGGTTCGTCAGCGATGAGTAATTTGGGTCTGCAAGAAAGCGCCATTGCTATCATCGCTCTTTGTCTCATACCACCCGAAAGTTCGTGTGGATACTCATCGACACGTTTTCCAGGTTCTGGAATACCAACTTTACGGAGCATATCGATTGCCATTTGTCTTGCTGTTTTCTTATCCACATCTTGATGGAGCAATATTGCTTCCATTATCTGTTCACCTATTGTGAAAACAGGATTAAGTGCAACCATCGGCTCCTGGAATATCATGGCTATTTCATTACCTCTGATTTTTCTCATCTCATCGTCATCTAAATCAAGTAAATTCTTACCATTGAAGATGATTTCGCTACCTTCTTCTATTTTGCCTTTCGGATCAAGTAACCTAAGTATAGTGAGTGATGTAACACTCTTTCCACTTCCAGACTCACCGACTATACCGAGTGTCTCACCTTCGTAAACTTCGAAATCGACACCGTCAACTGCTTTAACAACACCATCTTCTGTATAAAAATACGTGCGTAGATTTCTAACAGTCAGTAGTGGTTTTCTTTCCAAGGTCCTCACCTCCATTATTTCAATCTCGGGTCGAACACGTCTCTAAGAGCATCACCGACGAGGTTCCATGCAAGAACAAATAATACCATAGCCATACCTGGATAGAATACTGCATACCAATACGAGAACGTTGAACCACTTGTACCGAGTATCCAGTTCCTTGTGAAATTAAGCATAGAACCCCAGTCTGCATATCCAAGGGGTGCGCCAAGCCCAAGGAACGACAAACCAGCTGCGGTTATAACGAGCGAACCCATACGCATCGATGCCTGAATCAAAACTGGGAATATCGTATTTGGAAGTATATGTCTCAATATGATAAAGAAGTCTTTAACACCAAGTGCTTTCGCCGCCAAGACGAATTGCTCTTCTTTGACTTGTAAGATGTTTGCCCTTATAAGCCTTGCAGCTCCCATCCAACCAAACACAGTCATTGCTATCATAACTTTGTCCAAACCGTTTCCAAGTATCGTTGTCAAAACCATAGCAGCGAGCAAGAACGGAATGGACATGAACACGTCTGTAATCCTCATTAAAATTTCATCGACCCATCCACCATAATAACCTGCAATTGCACCAATGATTATACCAAAAATAGTCGAAATTATCGTAACTGTCAAACCTATGAAGAATGCAGTTCTTGTACCCCATACAACACCGTAGAATATATCCCTACCTTGGATCATACCGAACGGATGTTCTGCTGATGGTGGAACTGGTTCTGAACTCCATGTGATAATCGGCATTATATACGGGTTATCAAGTTTCATTGGATTACCATCATCATCGAGCATCATAGGATTAATTGGTTTTGCTATGAAAGGTGCAAAAATTGCAACAAGGATGAAGAATATCAATAGTGCAAATCCAAGAACTGCCGAAGGATTTCTAAAAATTTTGCGCATTACACGCTTAAATTCAGTGTTTTGCTTTTTTGTCTCGCTCATCGTCTGGCACCTCCTTAACCGAGTCTGACTCTTGGGTCGAATACTGCGTATAGTATATCTATTATGAGGTTACCAAGAACCAAGAGTGTTGAGTAAAATAGTGTGCTTCCAAGTACCGTTGCATAGTCAAGTTGAACTGCCGCTTCAGCAGCCAATCTTCCGATACCTGTTCTATTGAATATAACTTCGATAATAACAGTACCTGAAAGAAGACCTATGACCATTGCACCTGCGACAGTAACAACTGGTATCATGGCGTTTCTCTTTGCATGCTTATGGATAACTTCTTTTTCTGGAACACCTTTGGCACGAGCTGTTCTAACGTATTCTTTCGAGAGAACTTCAAGCATACTTGACCTTGTGATTCTGAGCAGATATGCCCACCACAAGAAAGAAAGTGTCAAAACAGGTCCTATAATATGTCTCAATGCATCCCAGAATATATCAAGTCTTCCATTAATCAGCGCATCTATGGTGAGAATGTGAGTCGGTTTCATATAAGAAGCTGATTTAACAACTTCTTCTGCCCACTGTGAAAGGTTTCCCGGCGGGAACCATCCGAGCACTGAGTAAAATACCATCAGTACGAGCAAACCAAAGACGAAATCAGGGAACGACCAACCGATAATTGCAACGATTCTGATAAAGTGATCTAAGAACTTATCTCTGTTAACAGCAGCTGCAACGCCAAGCCAGATACCAACTCCAACAACTGGCAAAAGTGCGTAAAGAGCAAGTTCAAGTGTGTATGGAAATCTGCTCCAAATAGCTTTAACAACCGGTTCCTTACCAACCTGTGACCAGCCGAGGTCACCTCTAAGTGCATTGAAAAGCCATTTTCCATATCTTTCAACAAATGGCTTGTTTAAACCGTACTTTTCTTTTAATGCATCAAGTTCTGCGTTTGAAAGTTTGTCAAACACGTTTGGGTTGACATATGAAGCAAGCAACCTATCTGGACCAAGTATCTGGAAAAGACTGAATATGATGAGTGAAACACCAAGCACTATCAGTGGTAACAAGAGTAACCTCCTGATAATAAACGTTGTCAACTACCGCCACCTCCTGAGTATAATTTAAAATGAATTTTACCTTTGACAGCAAATACCAAGTAAAATTATAACACCCATGAACATTTTATCAACTTACTTAACAAGAACTTAAAAGTTTCTGAGGTAAGATAGTTCACTTAACAAACTTTCAGTGGCTTTTTTTCCAATTAATCGTTCAATTTCATCTCTTGACACTGAGAGAATCTGCTCAACGGAAGTGTAACGTTCCAAAAGCAACTTTTTCTTCTTTGGACCTATCCATTTGATTTCATCGAGTATACTTCTCAAAGAACGTTTTGTCGATAATGCTCTTGTAAATTCATTTGCCACGCGGTGTGTTTCATCTCTAATTCTCACAAGTAATCTCAAAACCGGGTGTTCGTATGCGAGTTTTATTTCCCCATGCCTTGTTACAATAATCTCTTCTTCTTTTGCCAAACCTATCACATCACATTCTTTACCTATCTCAACAAGTGCTTCATGAGCTGCGTTAACTTGACCTATTCCACCATCTATAAACAATAAATCAGGTAAATTGTGTTTTATGTATCTCTTTTTTACTACCATTCTGATGCTCTCAAAATCGTCGAGTATATCTCCAAGCTTATACCTTCGGTATTCTTCTTTTTTAACTTCTCCGTTCTCAAAAACAACAAGCGATGCAACGGTGTTTTTTCCATAAAGATGGGAAATATCTATTCCCTCTATCCTGTTCGGTAATTTGCTCAAACCAAGTAACTCCTTCATCTGTTTCAACACGTTTCTATTTGAAATAATTAACCCAATTTCATAATTTAGATTATCTATCGCCTTCTTAAGAAGTTGTTCTTCAAGCTCGTCAGTTGGTTGATCTATTCTTATACTGAGAATTTTTGACAGTTCGCTAACTGATCTTGTCTTCTTTTCTATTATTATCTTATCAGGTACATCCATTTGGTTTCTCACGTAGAATAATTCAATGAATTCATCGAGATCACCATCGTACTCGTAAACAAGTTTTGAGAGTAAATAACCGGAACGGATTTTAAACACCAGAAATGTTTTGTGTTTTCCAACAACAACATCTAAATTCACTCTTTCAGGTAAAACTACACCTTGTGTTTCCATAACCTTGTTGAAATTAAGCAATATGTCACGATACTTCGCCGCATTTTCAAAATCAAGCAATTTAGCATGTTGCTCCATCTTGAATTTCACAAAATCTATAACGTGTGCAAAATCGCCTTTTAAAACTCTGCTTAGTTCATCAATTCTTTTTCTATAATCCTCTACACTTTCTTCTCTGGCACATATTCCCGTACATAATCCAAGATGAAAATCCATACATGGTTTTGTAACTCTTGACATATCACGATGGCATGTTCTGAATTTATAGACTTTTCTTAGCACTTCAAGTAACTGACGAGTGAACTGAACATTTGTGAATGGTCCATAAAACTTACCATCACCTTTTCTGCTTCTGACCATCTCTACGCAAGGTATCTCATCGTTACTAACTCTGATATATGGATACACCTGAGTATCCTTAAGCATAGCGTTGTATTTTGGCTTGTATTCAAATATCATATTAGCTTCCAATATCAGAGCTTCCTTCTCATTGTCGAGTAATATAACTTCTATGCTATCAGCCTCATTTACGATAACCTTACTCTTGCCTTCTTTGGCTTTAAAATGCGAAGATAGTCTTTTCTTCAAATCCTTTGCTTTACCTATGTAAATATGCTCATTTCCCTTTTTAAAAACATAAACTCCCGCTTTATGTGGTATATTCTCAATTGTACTAAAATCAAGCATGGCTCTCACTCCAGATTGCCATATTTCTTTGTTGTTCAATATTATACAATACTTTCCCTTCAAAGTTAAGAAAATTAACTATAAATTAATGAGTTTTTCCTTGAAAGTATTGCTAAGTAATTATAAACTTGATTTGTAAAATTGGATCATCGTACAGCGGAGGTGTTTTCATGCCTGATAAATATATCGTAGTCACGGGTGGTGTCTTAAGCGGAATAGGAAAAGGAATATTCTCAGCTTCCTTGGCAAGAGTACTGAAGGAAGCTGGTGTTGATATAAATGTACTCAAGATAGACCCCTATCTGAACGTTGATGCTGGTACAATGAACCCTAACCAGCACGGCGAGGTATTCGTAACAGATGATGGTTACGAAGCCGACCTCGATCTGGGACACTATGAACGTTTCCTTGGCGTAAGCATGTCAAGGAAAAACAACATCACCGCTGGACAGATATATTCAACAATAATCCAAAGAGAACGGGAAGGAAAATACCTTGGTTCAACTGTACAAGTTGTTCCACACGTGACGTCTGAGATTAAAGAGCGCATAACCACGATGCCTGGCAAAGTCTTATCGATTGAAATAGGTGGTACGGTTGGTGATATTGAAGGCGAAGTATTTCTCGAAGCAGTTAGAGAATTGGCATTTGAAAAAAATAGAAACGACTTTCTTTTCGTTCATGTCACATACGTACCTTACCTTAGAGTTACAAATGAATTTAAAACAAAACCAACACAACAGTCAGTTCAACTTTTAAGAAAAATCGGTATCCAACCTGATGTCATAGTCGTGAGAAGTGAATTACCAATTGATTCGCAGAGTTTGTACAAAATAGCACTTTTCAGTGGTGTTCCAAGAGATATGGTGATAAACTTACCGGATGTTGGGAATGTTTACCAAATACCAGAGACGTTATACGAAGCAGGTGTTCACAAATTGGTTGCCAAAAAACTTGGCATTGAGATCGAAGATAAGCCATTAAATTGGACATATCCTAAGTCATTTAAACCATATAGAATAGCTTTAATTGGAAAGTATCTTAGTACGGACGATGCTTACAAGAGCATAATTGAGTCTATATTCTTATCTGGTGTGCAAAAACCGGTGGTTGTAGACGCTCAAGAACTCGAAGAACTCGATGATAATGCGGTTGCACAAAAACTCAATTCGTATGATGCATTGATAATACCAGGTGGTTTCGGTCGAAGAGGTATAGAAGGAAAGATACGAGCTATAAAGTACGCACGAGAAAATAAAAAACCCATCCTTGGTATATGCCTTGGTATGCAATTGATGGCTATAGAATTTGCAAGGCATGTTTTAGGTTTGGAAGGCGCAAATTCTACAGAATTCGATGAAAAGACTCCGTATCCAGTTGTTAACATGATGGAAGAGCAAAAGAAAATAATGAACCTTGGTGGTACAATGAGACTTGGTGCTCAAAAGATGAGAGTACTTGAGGGGACAAAATTGTACAAGATATACAACGAACAAGAGGTTTACGAACGCCACAGACACAGATACGAAGTTGACACCGAGAATTTCGCAGAGATGTTCAAGAAACCTGGTGAAGAAGGTTACAAATTCACCATCTCAGGTGAATCGGAATTTCTTGAAGCCATAGAGCTTGACGAACATCCGTTTTTCGTAGGTGTACAGTACCATCCCGAGTACAGGTCGAAAGTAGGTTTACCACATCCGATATTTACTGCACTTGTGAAAGCAATAGAGGAGGTTAGCAAGTGAAAAAGAAGATATTAGCAGACTATCACATGCATAGTAATTACTCACCAGATTCGGAGGCTACAATAGAGGAGATCTTAGAGACAGCTCATGAAAGAGGAATTGAACACATAATTATTACAGACCATTATGAACTTGCCGATGAACATGCTAACGTTATAGACATAGAAACGTACAGAAAAGAGATGGAAAAATACTCACTCCCAGTAGGTGTTGAACTTGGTTGGGATGGGATAAAGGAACTGAATGTTGATACAACAAAATTCGATTACGTGCTGATTTCTCACCACTTTGTTGAAGAACCAATAACGCAGGAAAGTTACAAAAATTATTTGCTTAGATTACTTGATATAATAAAACGATTCGATGGTTACCATGCATTAGCACATCTTGATTTTCCAAGAAGATACCAGAAAGAAAAAGAACCGTTCTCAACTGAACTGTACGATATAATAACAGAAATATACAAAATATTGATAAACAACGGTAAATCGCTTGAAGTCAACACAGCTTCAGTAAAGATCTACGGTGAACCTAATCCATCAATTGAACTACTCAAGCTTTACAAGTCACTTGGTGGAAGAAATATAACCATAGGTTCAGATGCCCACAGAGTACAAGATATAGGTAGAGGAATTGAAAGAGGTATTGAAATACTAAAGGAATTAGGTTACAATTATATCTTGGTACTTGACACAGAATGGCGAGAAGTAAAAATATAAACTCAAAATTCACCATAGAGGAGGTAGGACTGTATGGAAATTAGCGCACAGATGGTTAAAGAATTAAGAGAAAGAACGGGAGCTGGAATGCTCGATTGTAAAAACGCTTTGGCAGAAGCTAACGGTGATTTCGAAAAAGCTATAGAAATTCTTAGAAAAAAAGGACTCGCAAAAGCGGCTAAAAAGGCTGGAAGAGAAACGAAAGAAGGACTTATCATCTCTTACGTACACCACAACGGTAAAATAGGTGTTCTCCTTGAACTTAACTGTGAAACAGACTTTGTTGCAAGAACAGACGATTTCAAAGACCTTGGAAACAAAATAGCAATGCACATTGCAGCAATGTCTCCAAGATGGCTTAGCAGAGAAGAAGTACCAGTAGATGTTATCGAAAAAGAAAAGGAAATATACAGAGAACAACTCAAAGACTCTGGTAAACCTGCACAAGTTATTGAAAAGATAATCGAAGGAAAACTCGAAAGCTTCTATCAAGACAACTGCTTACTCGAACAAAAATACGCACTCGACCAAACAGTTTCAATAAAAGACATGATTCAACAAGCAATCGCAAAAATAGGAGAAAACATCCAAGTTTCAAGATTTATTAGAATGCAAATCGGAGAGTAATCTAAGCTCTAAGGATATTAAACAATATTAAGTGTGGAAATTAGACCATAAAAAGAATAAAGAAAAAAGCGCTGTGCATCAAAATTGCACAGCGCCTTGTTTTTTATGGTTTGTTTGTTAAGAATGCTTTTAAAATTTGCCGTTATCTCGTTAACCAATATTACTTTGGAATTTTGCAAATTCTATTACCTTAGTAAAATTGTGATATAATAACCGTGCTGAACATAACGTAATAAACAAAAATTAAGAACGTAAGCAAAGGTATTGACAGGGGGTAGGAAAAAAATAATGAGCGATAAAAAGCAAGTATATGTCAGGAAGATACCTAACATATTTTATGCATTAGTAATTCTTTTTTCCTTCTCTTTAATAAGTTGGAACTTAACAACCTTTGGAAATTCTCTTTCAAATGAATATATAAAAACTGCCATGCAAGACATACTAGTACTTATGATAGCTTATCCGGAAACGATAAAAGGTATAGAATATAAGAACAATAGAATATACTTAATAATGCAGTCTGGCAATAAAATTCTCTACGATGACATGGAAGCAAAGACCTTTAAAGATAAATTATTAAACGCAGATGTTCAAGATATGCTGGAGCAGATTTATCCAATTGATCAACCAAAGATAACACCTGTCGAAAATTTTGAGCCTGGAAGAATTAGATGCTACGATTTTTTTTACGAAATTTATGGTAAAAGCGAAGAGGTTATTAAAAAACAATTAGTTAAAGTTAAGACTCCATTCGGAAAATTTTTATTTAATGGAAAATACCAAGCTTCCTCGCAATTTGAAAAGGCTATGAACGAAATTCATGGAATAACTCAAAAGCAACCTGAAATCTTAAAGTTTGTTGTTCCAATCAAGGGAACTTACATTCACAGAAGCATTAAAGGTTTAGATAAATTGAGTACACATGCGTTTGGTATTGCAATAGATCTTAATGATAAAAATAATAAATACTATTGGTATAACAATTCAAGAAAACAATTACCTAACTTACTAAAAGATTATCCGGAGAGTATAGTAGAAACGTTTGAAAAATATGGATTCATTTGGGGTGGTAAGTGGTGGCATTACGATCTTATGCACTTTGAATACAGGCCAGAACTTATATTAAAAGCTAAGTACTTCTCAAAGCCGGATACTTTGAAAATCTGGTACGGTGAAGTGCCGTACGAACTTTATTCGAAGTATATAAAAATAATAGAAAATGCTTTTAAAAAGAGGTGAATAAAGGTGGTTTTGCTTGGAAACAAACCGGTTGAAGTTGATTTCATCGTTTCTGATATAACAATTTTGCAGGTGGATGCCATAGTTAACGCTGCGAACTCTTATCTACAACATGGTGGTGGTGTTGCTGGTGTCATCGCAAGAAAAGGAGGTCCTGAGATCCAAAAAGAGAGCGATGAGTATGTGAGAAAGTTTGGACCTGTCAAACCAGGTGAGGTTGCTGTTACAAGTGCCGGTAAGTTACCAGCAAGGTATATAATACATACAGTCGGACCGATTGGAGATAAGCCTGAAAACGATGAAATAATGGAAAGTTGTTTCAAAAATATATTAAAAAAATCCGACGAACTCAAGCTGAGGAGCTTAGCTTTGCCGTTCGTCGGAACTGGTATATTTGGTTATCCTCTCGAAAGATTTGTAGTAGTTGCAATTAAATCTCTTAACGATTATTTTTGTAATTATTCAGGAACAATAGAGAAAGTTATATTTTGCGATATTGATGCTCAAAAGGTCAAGTACTTTGAAAGTAGATTCAGTAAAATTTGTTAATATTTTAGACAATAATTGTCTTAAAATTTCCATATTCCCAGCTTTACTTTAAGTTCAACAGTTTTGCCTCCTCTATCTACGGTGATAGACAGTTCATCCCCGAGCTTCTTACCAGAGACGATTTTTGAAACATCGTCTTGTGTTTTAACAGCCTTTTTCTCCATAGCCGTAATTACATCTCCAGCCTTAATACCACCAATTTGAGCTGGTGAACCATTCTCTACGTATGCAACGTACAATCCTTCGGATTTTAGGTTATATTGCTTTTTTATTTTATCATTAACGACAAACCATGTTACTCCCATTAATTTGTTGTTTAACTGACTACTAAATACAGATGATACATCTTCAGCACGAATGACTACTCTGAATGTGAAATCATTTCTTATTTCCGAAGGGTTGACTGGAATCCTATCTGTTATACGACCAGTAAGTGCTCCAGTTCTTCCTATGACCAAAGTACCAGATGCACTTAGAGGATTTTCTGAAGGCAATTTTTTGTACGCATCTTGGTCATAGTAATCTCTACAATATTCTATAGGTAATCCAAACATATTTACAACGCCGTACGGGGATATGTCTATACTTTCGAAAGCTTTCACATCGTAATCAGCTTTTCCATCGTTGTACTTTGTTGGTTTTGCATTTCCCCACGGATACATCCTACCATCCGTTCCACGAGCTGCTTTTTCCCATTGAGCTTCAGTTGGTAATTGATAACCAGCCCAGTCACAATATGCCTTCGCTGAAAGCCAGTTTATCCCAGTTATTGGTAAATTCAGAAATTTACTATCAGCGGTTAAACTAACACGTACTTTGGTGTCTAAAAACGTAAGTTCCACAGGTGTTATTTTGTTTCCCAAGGTGACATTATTTGTATTTTGTGCCGCTCTCAAAAAGTCCATATATTGTTTAATTGTGATTGGGTACTTAGAGATGTAAAAACCCGATACATAAACATTTCTTGAAGGTGATTCATCTGGATCAATTTTTCCAGCAGACGTATCAGCGCCCATCTTGAAAGTTCCACTCGGTACAAAAACAAATGTAATACCAGTACGCGGATCGACAATTTCAGCTGGATAGACATTTATAACCTTTATTTCGGTATTACCTATTTTAATTGGCGTTTTAACAACAAGTGAGGCAACATTACCTTTATCGTAAAACAAAGAATCTCCAGAAATTTCTAATTTTATCTGCGATGTTGTTGGTGCTTCTCCCTTGAAAGTAGTAAATATAACATCTGATGAGTTGACTACTATATTACCCCACTCGCCTGAGACCTCTATTTTCCCATTTCCAACATCTCTTGGCTTACCATAAATTCTTCTACCTGAACTCAAGATGAATAAATCATAATTTGACGCTTTTGTGTAAGGAATGTATATATTATCAATGTAATCATAGCTGAAATAAAATTCGTTTTTCATTTTGTCGATCAGTACTAAGCTATCATCGGTATACCTCAAAATAACACCTACAAAAATATCGTTTGAAGCCGTTATCACTGTGTACTGTTCAGAACCAGAAATATCTACGGAAAATCCTTCCCTTGGTTCAATCCTTGGAAGTTGTAATGGCTCGAAATAAATGTAATCTATCATATCAAAAGACTTTAATCTTATTTTTCCAAACGATGTGTTTACAACCAAATAACCATTGTCTATTTGAGATGCATAGCCATCGAATTGTTTCCCTAAGATAGATATTTTTCCATATTCAGGTGTAATAGTGTAATCGGAAAATATGTAAAGCACTTGATTAAGCGGAACAGATATCTTGCTAAATGTTGTTTCAACTATGATATAACTTCCTATAAAATCAACCACTTTCCCTTCCAATGCTTCACCGGTTTTGTAAACTATAATGTGAGCAAAGGTTGAAGTAATAATCAACAAAAATGTAATAATGAACAACCGAAAAATAGACTTTTGCATAGATAACCCTCCCTCAATAACAAATTTTGGTTATATTGGTTGAGCTTACGTGTAAATTATATCATAAACCCACAAAAAAAGTTCTTCACTTATATCGGAATTTTGTGGTAAAATTAATTACGAAAATCAAAAAAATAAAAATCTCGAGAACTTAGGTGGTACCAGTATGAGTAAAAGGTACAATTTTGTGTTTTTTCTTTATTTGATATTCTTTGTTTTCTGGAATGTTCTAAACTTATCAGCCGTGGATAAAAATAACGAATCTTCCCAACCGACAGCATTGAAACACGAGAGTTCTTCTGAATATTGGTTCTCAATATATTATAAAGATAGATATTGGTTTGTAGACAAAAACGGGAAGATATACGATGTATACCGTGATTATCCGCATGATTTAGTTTTTAGAACTTCACCGTTTATTTCTGGAATAACTGTAAACGATGAAACTGGTAAACTCGATCGTGAATTACTCAGTTTTATTCCGAAAGATATACCTAAGGTAATATACGAGATAAACCTGACTGAAAAATACATAACTACGACTAAATCTTCAATTATTTATCTTACAGATGTAGAAGATATAATTCCATGTTCAAATGTTTTAAAAACAGTTGGAGAATATCTTGATTCAGGGAAGGTTTTTGTGTTTAAGAATGGAAAATTATATTTGTTATAGAGGGGTGAAAGTATGCCAAAAAGTCACGAGATAGTTTCCTTAGATATTGGTAATGACAGTATAAAGGCTATAGTTGTTGACTATTCAGAAGGTTATGGCAATGTTGTTGCGTTTTCTAATGTTAAAACCAGGGGGATTGAAAACGGGGAGATTAAAGATGTCGTTGCTTTAAACGAATCTATGATACAGATAGTAGAAGATCTCGAAGAACAGATTGGGAAGGAACTTAGAGGAGAGCTTTTGGTCTCATCGAGTTGTGGTGATTTTACACTTACGGAAGTAACCGAGGAATTGTTGTTGAATGAAA
>CAZOAS010000019.1:0-20317 GCA_964577745.1 uncultured Fervidobacterium sp. | reverse complement strand
CTCTGTATCCGTGCATTAAAATGCGGGGTTTTAGAGCCGAGAATTTCTATAAATCGTTTCTCCTACCAGAATTAGAGAAATTACCTCTGAACGATGGCCAAGCACCTTTAGCAAGTCCTTTAGAAGCTGTTTGAATGGCGTAAATATTCTTATCGGAAGCAATGACTATAAGTAAACCATTTGAGGACAGAACTGGACTTAAATATATTGGACTTCCTATGTTGTATTTCCACTTAAGCGTACCATCAGCTCTAAGGCAGTAAACTGTACCGTCGGTACTACACAGGTAAATAGAATTATTATTAGAGTTGTTATCATTGCTATCAGCAACAATTGGAGAAGCAACGATAGGTCCGTTCGTTTTAAATTTCCAAGATGGAATTCCTTCACTATTCAATGAATATAGATTTCCATCGCTCCCTCCAATGTAAATTATATCCTTAGGTCCAATAACTGGAGTTATAAAAGTGAAATTAGGTATCTTGTAATTCCATCTAAATACTCCGTCATAAGTGAAAGAGTAAAGACCATTTGACATAGTAAGAACGTATATATTATCTTTGCTATCTATAACTGGGTTACCGGTGATTTCATCTTTAAGAAGTAAAAAAGCCCATTTTTGATTTTTCCCTTCGAATACAAACACTATTCCGCTTGAATCTGTGACAACAATGTTACCTTTGCCGTTGATTACAGGGTTTGATAAGAATGTTCCGTAATTCAGTTCTTGCTGCCATGCTATACGATTTGACTCATATGCCACCAAAAATTTGTTAGTGGTTGTAAAATACAAAGAATCGTTCTTCGAAACTGCAGGCATTGAGTACACATTAACGTTCGGAAGATTAAGAGAGAGTATTTTTCCATCACTTGAAATTTTATAAAGTGTTCCGAACTTGTCTGTAACGTATATACTTTTCCCATCGTTAGATAAAACAGGAGAAGACAGCCATTTTTCTTTTACGTCTTTCGAGGTATTGAGTTCTAAGACCCATCTCAAAATATAATTGGTATCTTTTATTCCTATGGAATAAAGCTTTTCACCGGCTGTTACGTATAGTATGTTATTCTTACTATCGAAAGCGGGTGAATTCGTTGCTTGGTCATCGAGTTTGAACTTCCAAACCAGTACTCCTTCTTTAATTTCAGGCTTTAGTTTTTTCGTAGTAAATGTCCAAACAGGACTTTCATAGATTATTTCTCCTTTCTTATTAACCACAGCAACTTGCCAATAATATTTTGTGTTCTCTTCCAAACTTCCGGATAACGTGAAAGTTGTCGTTTTTAAATCGTAAACGAGTGCAGGTGGGTTCGAAGTTTTTCCAACTCTGAGTATGTATGTATAATCTTTGCTAACCCCTGAAGAACTCCATGAAAATACAACTTTATCAAATGCTACATCTGTAGCTTCATGCAAAGGTGTTTTCGGAGTGATCTGTGGAACATTGCTCGTGGCATTTGTAAAAATTAACAGGGAAAGTAAAATAAGCAGAAAGTATAGACATAGTTTAGATAATTTTGGAAGAACGACTTTTCCATGGAAAGACATCCAACTTTTCCCTCCTTAGTGTTTTTAGTTTATCAGCTTAATTGTATTATAACATAATTTTTTGATAATCTCTTGAACTAATTCACTGTTGTATATCTGTCATTTTGATGATATGGTATAATTTAAATATTGGGAGTTAGTGAGATTTAAAATGTTAACTAATTTGTGGAGTGGATAGCGTGGGCAAAATAGGAAGAGAGATAAAGGTTGGGGTTATTGGTTATTCGGGAGATATAAATTCAGAACCATTGTCTTCTTTAGTTGAGTTGTGTATTGAACTCGGAAGAGAACTTGGAAAACGATATGTGGTATTCACAGGTGGAAGAGATGGTGTTATGGAACTTGTTACGAAAGGCGTTTCCGAGGTTAATGGCTTTTCTGTGGGTGTGCTTCCCTGGGAAGGCAGTGATGCTAACGAATACAACTCACTTGTTATAAATACGGGTCTTGATTTTCAGATGAGGTCTTTTATACTTGTGAAAAGTGTTGATGTGGTTATTTCAATAGGTGGTGAAATTGGTACAGGTGTTGAGATTCTTGCTGCTTATGCTAACAGAAAACCTGTGATATTATTCAGAGGTACAGGTGGCTGGACAGATAGAGTTGTCAGTGTACTCATCGATGACAAATACCTCGATAACAGGAAATTAGCGCCGGTTTACCAAGCTTACAGTGTGCAGGAAGTAATACAGATTATAGAAAAAATTGCATCAGAACAGGTTTAATCAAGAGGTGATAGGTCTGACCAAGTACATACCAGTAATTATCGTTACTATATTTTGGGGAATGTCTTTTGTTGCAACAAAATTCGTGGTTAACGTCTTTGCTCCATTTCCAGCGGCACTTTACAGGTTTTTAACTGCCTTGATTGTGCTATTTCCGTTTACCAAAAATAAAAAATTATTAGATGTAAACGCATTTTGGTCTGGTTTTTGGGGAATTACGATGTATTTTGTTTTTGAGAATACGGCACTTATTTACACTAATCCAACGAACGCTGCTGTTATTGTTTCAAGTGCACCCATTTTGTATGTTTTATTCACACATATCTTTCATAAACAGAAGACAAATATCTTTCACTATGTTGGTTCACTAATCGCATTTACAGGTGTCGCACTTGTTATAATAAATGGTAGGATTTTAAAATTGAATCCACTTGGTGATATTTTAGCTTTTGGCTCTGCACTTGCTTGGGTACTGTACACGCATTATGTAATGAAAATGGAGAAACATGATGGGATTGATCAAGTTTTTTCAATTACATTTTGGGGTGTCGTTACGCTGATACCTTTTTCTCTTTTTCAAAATATGAAACCATCGTTTGAAATAAAAAGCTTTATAGGTTTAATATACCTTGGTATAATATGTTCAGCGCTCGGTTATTTTCTTTGGAATAAATCTATTGTACTTATTGGGGATAGACGTACAACTAATGCCATTTATTTCATCCCTATGGTAACAATTTTGTCTGAAAGTTTACTAATCAGAACTCCGCTGACTTTCTACAGTATCATAGGCGTTTTGTCGTTAATATTAGGATTATATATTTTTGAAAGGGGAGAAGAGTATGGGAAAAAACGACCTGGGGATTGACCTTGGAACTGCAAATTTCATAGTGTATCAACAAGGGAAAGGAATTGTTTTGAACGAGCCTTCTGTTGTTGCTATTGAAAAAAAGACAAACAAGATACTTGCTATAGGTTCGCAAGCAAAGGAAATGCTTGGAAAAACTCCAGAAGATAAGATATTGGCAGTCAAACCAATGAGAGATGGAGTTATCGCAGATTACACTATCATATCGGAAGTTTTGAAGTATTTCATGAAAAAACTAAATAAGGGATTATTTTTCAAATGCAACATGGTCATAGGTATACCTACAAAGACCACGAGTGTTGAACAAAGGGCAGTTTACGATGCTGCGTTGAAAGCTGGTGCGAAGAGAGTTCACATCGTTCTTGAACCAACCGCTGCCGCTATCGGTATCGGTTTGGATGTTATGAAACCGATTGGTAATATGGTTATCGATATAGGTGGTGGAACAACGGATATTGCTGTGATAAGCCTTGGTGGAATCGTTGTTGGTGATTCGATAAAACTTGCAGGTAACGCACTTGATGATGCAATAGTAAAAGGTATCAGAAGAACCTTTGGACTTATAATTGGTGAATCAACCGCTGAAGAGATAAAAATAAAGGTAGGAAAAGTTCATCCGGAGGTAGAAGATTTAGAATTGGAGATTAAAGGTAGAGATGCAGTTACTGGTTTACCAAGAACGGAGATTGTTAATTCTACAGATGTTTACAAAATGCTTAGACCTGTTATAGAAAACATAATTTCTAGAGTAAAACTTGTACTTGAAAAAACTCCACCAGAGCTTTCAGCAGATATTGTTCAACATGGAATAGTTCTTACTGGTGGCGGTGCGTTGCTTAGAGGAATAGATAAGGCTATACAAGAAGAAATTGGTGTACCATGCAAAGTAGCCGATGAACCGTTGTTATGTGTTGCAAGAGGTACGGGTAAATTGCTTGAAGATGAAGAATTACTAAAACACGTAGCTGTCACATACGAAAGATAATCTGTCCTAACTCGTAACCTGTAACTCTCAACCCGTAATATATTTGGAGGTGCCTATGTACAGAGGCGTATACACAGCAGCGATGGGAATGCTAGTCGATTTAACGAAGATTGATACGCTTTCGAACAACCTGGCAAACGTAGAAACCAACGGCTATAAAGCCGATACGTTGGCTTTTAAAACATATTGGGAGAAAGAAATTTATAGGATAAAACCTGAACCGGAGAGTAGAAGGGTCGAATTTAAGAGTATAGGTAAGCTTGAGCAAGCTGTTATTCTTGACGAAGTACGCACAAGATTTGAACAAGGTACCTTAGAGCAAACAAATATTCCAACGCATCTGGCTATACACGGGGATGGATTTTTTGCTGTTAGAAAAGGTGAACAAACTTATTATACAAGAAATGGTGAATTCCTAAGAGATGCTGATGGTAGGCTCGTCAATACGCAAGGCTACGCTCTACTCGGAACAAACGGACAGGAACTCAGAGTTCCGGACAATATATCCATAGACGAAGCTGGAAATATACTAGATCAAAATGGAAATATCGTTGGGACTATAGGGGTTTATTACCTGCAAAATCCAAAAAAAGAGGGCGATACTTTCTTTTCTGGTAATCCACAACCAGTTCAACAAAATTTTAGGATTTTATCAGGATACATAGAAAAATCAAATGTGAACGTGGTTCGAGAAATGATCAAGATGATAGAAGCACACAGACATTACGAAGCAACGTCTAAAACAATAGTTGTACATGATGAGTTACTTAACAAGGTTATAAATAACGTTGGTGCGTTGAGATAGGAGGGAGCTAAATGATTAACAGTCTTTACACCGCAGCCACAGGTATGTGGGCTCAACAATTTAAAATGGATACGGTTTCGAACAATATCGCTAACGTTGATACTGCTGGTTATAAGAAGGTCAAAGCTGAGTTTCAGGATTTAATTTACAGCTATTCGAAAAATGCTGGAGCAGCAACCGCACAAAATTCCACAACTCCGACGGGTATTTACGTTGGGCATGGTGTTAGATTGGCCGCGACAACGAGGTTGTTTACGCAAGGTAACATTGAAAACACAGGTAATGCCCTTGATTTGGCTATAAGTGGTGATGGATTTTTCAGAATCCAGCTTCAAGATGGAAGGATTGCCTACACAAGAGATGGGCAATTTAAAGTTGATAATCAGGGTAGAGTTGTCACAGCCAACGGATTGTTACTTGACCCAGCGATAACCGTTCCACAGAATGCTGTTTCTCTCACCATATCTCCGGATGGAATAGTCTCAGCGGAACTTGCCGATGGTACTATTCAGCAACTTGGAAATATAACAATTACGAGGTTTGTAAACCCAGCAGGTTTAAAATCCATAGGAGACAATTTATACATTCAAACAGCGGCAAGCGGTGAACCGATAGAAGGAACACCTGGTCAAGATGGATTTGGAACAATATTACAAGGTTATGTTGAAAAATCCAACGTTGATGTTGTTAAAGAAATGGTCGATATGATAACAGCCATGAGGGCATACGAATTTAATTCAAGGTCTATAATGACAGCTGACCAGATGCTTCAAACAGCAAGCAACTTGAGAAGATAATAAGTTACTAAACGAGAGAATTTGTATCCCCGGAGCTCACCTCTCCGGGGGTTTCTTTTAATTGATGGGGATGTGTGGTATAATAAACACAGAATCCTTAAACAAAGTATGAATTTTTGGAATACTGGAGGTTTGCCATGGATAATTTAAATGAAAGGGAAGAACTGATAAATAGGATTATTGAAGAAAAAGGTGTAAATGCGTTTGATGATATGGTAAAATTACTCGAAGATGAGGACGAAAATGTTAGAGAGATAGCCGCAGAGGTTTTGTACAGACTTGGTGATAGTGTTAAAGGTAAACTCGAGGAGATTTTAAGAAATTCAATTTCATCTGGTGAAAAGAATAAAACAAGTTTACTTTACATAATTGACTTACTTGGAGATTTGAATGTGAAAAGCGCTGTAAAGGATATTCTTAAAGCGCTTGAGCTTTACGATTTTGAAGAGGCACAGCTTATTATTTACGAAGCTCTTGCAAAGCTCGGTGCCGGTGAACAATTTTATCCTTTGTTAAGATACATGCTTCTTGAAGGTGAAGAGCGCTTTATGTTTGGTGCACAAGTTGCCATGGTGATGTCTTATTTGGATATTCCAGAAATCGTTCGTGATTTTGTCGATGCTATAGACAGTAATGATTTCTCTGGAGAAGACCTTGAGACTATAAAGCAAGCTTTGACTAATGTCATAAATATGAGGCCATCATACAAAGAGATTCTAATTGCTATAGTTGGAGAAGATAATTTTGAAAAGTATATTATAAGCTGACAGGAGGGATGAATTTGCTTTTTGTAGCTGCCATCGTGGGATATTTCATAGGTTCGATTCCATTTAGCTATATAATTCCAAAACTGAGAGGAATAGATATTACTAAGGTTGGAAGTGGAAATGTTGGTGGTACAAACGTACTTAGAAATCTTGGTACGAAGTACGGTGCTTTAGCTATGTTTTTAGATATTATTAAGGCAGTTATCGCCGTTTTAATATTTAAATCTTTTGGTGAAAAGGCAATGGTTATGGCTGGTGCGATGTCTGTTTTAGGACATTGTTATTCTCCATTTGTCAAGTTTAAAGGTGGTAAAGGAGTTGCAACAACACTTGGTACGTTCTTTGCAATTTTTCCACCTGCCGGGATGTTTGCACTTGGGATATGGATAAGTATCGTTGCATTGACTCAATACGTTTCAGTAGCATCAATTATTGGTTTGTTATCTGGAAGCATCTTTGCTCTTGTATTTGGCAAAGAGTACTGGGTGATATTCTTAGCACTTGCGCTCTTTTCGATGTTCAAGCATAAAGAAAATATTAAAAGACTTTTAGATGGAAATGAAAGGAAGACAAATATAGTGGATTATTTTCTTGGATGGATGGATAAGATAGATAAAGAAAAGAAGGGTAGTGGAAAGTGAAGATGGCTGAATTTTCAAAGCGCTTTTTTGTATTTTCTAAACTGTGTATTGCTTTTCTAACATTGCTTTTTGTAAGTTTCGGATTTGCAGTTATCGATGAAGAAACGGCGCGTAATTATTTTTCTCAAGCCTTACTTGAAATGTACAGTGGCAAGTTTAAAGAGGCTTACGAAACATCGAAAAA
This sequence comes from uncultured Fervidobacterium sp., assembly GCA_964577745.1. GTDB lineage: Bacteria > Thermotogota > Thermotogae > Thermotogales > Fervidobacteriaceae > Fervidobacterium. Next base: position 12,996 of record CAZOAS010000019.1, on the reverse strand, counting down.
ATCACTCTCTGGTAGAGTTTACGTTAATGAACTTTCCCATTTTTGGTTTCTAAGAGGAAAGTTGGCTATCGTTAATGGTCTTATAGATAAGGCACTTGAAGATTTTGGTACGTTTACTCAGCTTGTGAGAAATGATGATATTGATAATTTGATTCAGAGGGTTAATTATTTCAGAAAGCTGAATTTATCGCCATCTAAAAGTTTCGAGCTGAAGTATATCAGTTCGGCAAGTGGTATTGTCAATGGAATAGAATATTTTCAAAGTCCAGTTAGTTTAACAGCTTTTGGAGACACATATTGCATGCTGGACAGCAAAAATAAAAGAATAGTTTTCTTTAAAAATAACAAAATGACAAAAATAAAAAAGCTAAAGAATGATATTAAACAGATTTTTTTTGGTAAAAACGGAAGTCTTTATTTATTGTCAGATAAATCCTTATACGATGAAAATGAATACGAACTTGCGAAAAACCTGAAATCGCCGTATGTCGCTGGTTCCGATAGAGATGGGAATGTATACATCGTCGATTTCGACAGAGTGCTTGTATACAACGTTTATTCAAAAGAATCCGTTGAGAAAAAATTGCCACAAATAACTATGACGTTGGATGCTGAAATCACAGTTGATAAGCTTTACGTACTGGACGGTCTTAGACAAGTGATAGATGTGTACAATCTTAGCGATTTAGCGAAAGTTAGTTCCATAAAACCCAAGGAAAAAATATGGGCTTTTGAGGTAACACCTTATGGAGATGTAATATACCTTGGTAAGAACAAATTAGTCGCAGGTGAGCAAGTCTTTGAAGTGCAAGGTGCGGATCTTATAGAGTACGTTTACCCAACGCTATTTTTAATTAGGTGGAAGACCAAGACTATCGATACTTACGTGTTAAAGGATGATAAACCTATCTTTGTCAACATCGATAAGCTCGAGTTTGACGATAACAATGCTTATGCGTATATAAGAGTTGAGGATTTATTTGGAGATGACATACATTATATTCAACATTCCTTGAGCGTTTTCGAGCATGATGTTTACGTACCATCCGAAGTAACAAGCAGTCTTTTACCTGTCAAATATTTGTCGCTTAAAGAATGTACTGGTGAGTTAATAAGTTACAGATTACAAGGGATTTGGATTTTTGGAAACTGTCCAATCATTTCAAAGTTTACAGGTTCACCAACAAGCGATAATTTTATCGATAAAAGAACAAGACTGAATTGGGTAGTACGTTGGGCGTATATGCGCCCTGTTCCTCCGGGCGTGATAAAGTTAACGGCGAAAGTGAGTTTCAAAAATGCAACTTACTTTGATACCTCTTTCTACACTCAGCAACTCATAAAAATGCCTGAACTGAGGAAGCAGTAGTTAGCTATACGTTTTCTTAGGTGGTAGGGAGAATGAACGAAGATGTATTAAGCAGGATAAAAGAAGCGATAAAACTTTCAGAAAGTGGGAATATAACAAAAGCAATGGAAATATACAATTCACTTCTGGATTACGAAATACCAGAAGTATATAATAATATAGGCAATTTATACAGAAAAGAGGGAATGCTCGGAAAATCCATAGAGATGTACCGGAAAGCTATACAACTGGACTCAAATTTTGCTTTACCTTATTTTAACTTGGCATGTGCTCTCATGGAACTTGAAAGGTACAATGAAGCTATACTTTTTTTCGAAAAGGCGCAGAAACTCGGTTTGGAATCGTTTGATTTGTACGTACAATTGACTTTGTGTTATCTTGCTGTGGGTAACGTTACGAAGGCTAAAGAATTGATGAAAAACGAAGAGGTAAAACGTGAAGTTAAAAAATACGTGGAGGGGGATATATCGATATGATCAATTTGAACACATTGGACCTAAGTTACGTTGAGAGCTTGGTTAATTATTTTGTTTCAAATTGGTATATCATGCTACCGATTGCGGTCTTCTTTTATCTCTTTCCCAATCTTGTTGAATCGGTCTCCATTTTTGCGTTTGGTGTGGTAATTGGTGGAGGATACGTGTCACCTTTAATAACAAGCTGGCTAACGAGCCTCAAATTGGAGATACTTAGCTCTGTCAGACCAGAATTAGTTAACATAATAATTGCCGTGCTGTGTGGCGTAATATTTTATGGTATTTACAAAGCAGCTATATTTATGGGGAGTTTTGTGATTTCGTTCTTTGCTTCTTTGTTCTTGCTTAGAACGTTCTTTGGAAGTGGACTTGAATGGTACATAACATTAGTTATAGGAAGTATAATTGGTATCATCGCTGGTTCGTTTGCAAGTAAAAACAGTTCTAAGTTCATTGGTTTATTTGCTATTATATTTGGTTCTTTTGTAATTTCCGCTGTTGGAATAGCTTTGTTTAGAACGTATGTTTATCCACTTGCCAATGTTGTCTATCTTTGGGTTATACTAATTCTTTTTCTTGTTCTTCTTTTCTCAAGAATCAAAATCCTTTGGGGGAATAGTAAATGAGAAAAATTGTAAACATGTTAAGAACCATCTGGTTTTTAGTAGGGGCTTTTATATACATATTTATCTACGGTTCGTTTGTTCTGTTGATTGGATTATTGCTTGGCAAAGAAAATGGTAGGAAATTTGTTTTGAAACAAATAGAAATTTTCGGAAGGCTCGCTTTCAAGCTCTTAGGTGTGAAAGTTTACGTTTGTGGAAAAAAACCGGATGTTAGTGAAAATTACATTATTGCCTGTAATCATCAAAGTATACTGGATATTCCTTTGGTGCTTGGTTACGTTGGACCTACACCATTTATAGCCAAAAAGGAACTTGGAAAGTTTCCTGTGATAAATCTTTATCTGAAATACCTTGGAAGTGAATTGATAGATAGAGGTAACATCCGTCAAACGGCTCTTGTGATAAGGGAAGTTATGAAAAAGCTTGGTCAAGGTTACCACTTTATAATTTTTCCTGAGGGAACAAGGTCACCAGATGGAGAAGTTCATCCGTTCAAACCACGTAGTCTTGAGATTGCGTACAAATCGAAAGTGCCAGTTCTTCCGGTATCTATATGGGGTAATCATTTAGTTATTCCCAAAAACAAACTTACAGTTCAGGGGAACAAGACGGGCATATTTATAAATGAATTAGTTAATCCAGAAGATTTCGCCTCGGAAGAAGAAATGAGAATACATGTTGAAAATCTTATAAGAACAGGTGTAGAAAAACTGAAAGAGGTGATAAATGATGAAAAAAGCGGTTGTTAAGGGGCTTGTATTGGATAAGGTATCTAATACGCCTATCGTCCTTTTGGCAATTGAAAACACCAAGAAAATACTCCCCATATGGGTCGGTGCCTGTGAGGCAAGCCTTATGGCAATTGCTATAGAAAGAGTTCCTTTTGATAGACCTCTCACACACGATTTAATGCTATCGATATTAAAAGAAGTAAGTTTGAAAATCGAACGGTTTGTGATACACTCACTGAAAGATAATATTTTTTACGCCAAGATTGTATTAAGAGACTTAACACTGACAGAACAGGATTTAGCCGAAGGTGTTAACCCATACATAGAGATAGATGCCAGACCTTCAGATTGCATAATTTTATCTTTGAAAATGGGTGCACCTATCTACGTTGCAAACGATATAATAGCAAGTGAAGCTATCGATATCGATAACATCGATTCAAATGACGAAGAGTTTAAAAAATTTGTGGAAAATATGGATATAAACGAATTTAGAAAACTTCTCGACGATGATAGTGGTCAAATGGGAGAATAGAGTCGTCAAAGGAGGTAATTTATGCCCAAATTGGGTGATTTTGTAAAGAATTTTTCAAATATATTTAAACGTTCCAAGGATAATGCAGATGCTGGAAAACCACCGAAAAAATTTGCCAAAGTTGATTTGAAAGGTTTAATTGGTAAAGTTTCAGAACTAACTAAATCACTTTGGGCACGTAAATTGCTTTTTGGGATAGTTGTTGGGAGTATAGCCTTACTTGTTATATCTTTGATTTTGCTTATGAAACCTAAGGATATGGAAGCTGTTGTTTCGGAAGGAACGCAAACGGTTCAAAATCTTGTAATTTCCATACCTTCTGGTGCATTTCCATACGATAAATCGTTCAGGGTAAAGATTCCAAATCAAAGTGCGCTTCAGACTGTTATAAATACCGGAAATTTTATCAGTCCAATTTATGAACTAATTCCAAGCGACGGACGATACGATATGGCAGCATTGCCTATAGTTGTTCGTTATTATTTCCCATCTTCGTTGATAGGTAGTAACGATTCAAATTCCATAGCTTTTGCCGCATTAAGTAGTGACGGTAAAACGTATAATGTAATCCCAGGAAGTTTCATAAACAAAGATGCTAAAGGATATTTCGTAGAAGCCAATTTCTTTGTTGTTCCAAGGTGGATTGGTGTTGTTTCAATGCCTGGACAAACACTTTCAACAGGGATAGTCGATATATACAAAACTATCTCGGCAAAACCGACGTTGTTAATTGTGCCAGGAAGTGAGCCAAATTTTTCGGGTTATTTTAAATCCACTAAGGTTACCGGTGTCTCACTGTGGCAGAGCGTTTTTGGTGATAGATCTATCATGGTGTACAGATATCCTGTAAATGAATCAAGGTCTTATAACTATACCTCTCTTTTCAATTCGTTTAAGCAATCCAGTCCATTACCAAGTCCGATTATATTCGAAGCTGAAAAGCTCGCACAGGAACTAAAAAAGTATCCGCAAACTCAGTTTGATATCCTTGCTCACGAAATAGGTGGTTTAATTGTTTACTATTGTCTTTCAAAACATCCTGAGATAAAAAACGTGAGAAAAATTGCGTATGTATCAACACCATTTTATGGGACAAATATCGTAGACCCAAGATTAGCTATTTCGTTATATCCTTCCAAACCAGATTCAGCGGGGATGTTGTTTGATCTTCCAAGCTCTGTGATTGCGAGTTTGCAAGGGTACTTAAAAGCTTACATTGAAGCGGTAAACGTGTACTATTCTGACTTGATACCTAATTCTGAATTGCTAAAAGAGCTTAGATATTTGCCTTACAGAACTGACATAGAAAGTATCGCTTACATGGGAAATATGCCACCAATGTCAATAGACGTTACTTCAAGCTTACTTGAACGGTTCTATCCGGAGTTGGTGGTTAATCTCGGTGATGGTATTGTTTCAAAAGGCACAGCAAGGTTGCCTTATATGGTTTTAAAAGTTTTCAACGGTAGTTGGAATAACTTCTATACAACTGACGAATTTGTTCAAGATTTGAAAAAATACTTTGAATACGAACTTCCAGCACTTCCTGCGTACACGGATGATACATTCTCAGAGAGAGTTACAGATGAAAAAGAGAAAGTTTTTGAACGATTCTTGTCATCAGAAAAAGCTGAAAAGTTTGATGTTGACGAATGGAAGATATCGGATAATCCTTACGTGAAATTTATACAATCGTTTAACTTCCCAGGTACACAGATAGCTGTTTATGGTGGGATAATATATACAGCTGATGCAAATGGCTTGTATGTTTCTGGTACAAAGGTATGGGATGAGATGATAATGAACTTAAAAGAGACACTTGATGGTATAAGTTATGGAACACAGACTAATGTTTATTATCGAAAACTTGCAGATATGGTAAATTATCAACAGTCATCCGCTGATGACTATATAGCAACTAAGAATTTTACTATCTTTGCCAAACCACGACCAAACGACAAAGTGGATTTTGTTGATGAGAATGGAAACTTAATAGTTACGCTGAGAGGTATATATGGAAAGGTAATATACGATGGCGATGAAATTATTCTTATGACAAACAGAGAAGTGTACAGGTATTATTATGGTATCAAATACACCGCTCCACTTGCATTGTATAGAAGCTATGATATGACTTACGCAATCGTTGTTGATGATTATGTATTGGCAACAACACGTGCGTATGGTTTACTCCTTTTCAACCGTGCGGGTAAAAACACTTACGTGGGTGAAGGTTGGGTTGGAAATGTGGGATTATACAAATCAGGTAATTATATCGTAGCAGTTGGAGATAATTTTATAACGCTGATAGATTTTGAAAAGAGAAGAATAGATAGAATTGTAGAAAATGTTCCTTACAAAGTTTACGATGCAACTATATGGGAAGATAAACTTTACATAATGACAGATGGTGGTGTACTTGTCTATAAAATTGGATAAAGATACGTAAAACTTGACTGGGAGGTTGTAGGAATGGTACATTTGTTCTTAGCACACTTTGTAGCTGACCATGGATTTACAGATAACACGAAGATAAGAACGTACAAAGGTTATAAGCTTTTTGAACATATCATTTGGTCTATCTTCGCATTGCTTGTTTTCACGTTTGATACGTTGCTGAAATCACAAAGGGGTCTCATTGTTCTTTCTACGATGGCGATAATTCATGTATTTGGAGATATTTTGAGAACGAAGATCACCGATTTAAAGAAAATGCATATATTTGAACTTTCAGAACTTGTAATTGCATTTATTTTGAACTTACTGGTGGCAGATTTGTTTGTATATTCGTATATATCAAAAGAATTTGCGCTGTATCTTCTTGGGATGTCTGTTGTCAGTATGGCAGTAACTTATATTTTCAGGAATTTTTATCCGGGTGATTTGAATTACAACGACCTTGATGGTATATCCGAAAGATTGGCGTTTTTTGTATTTTTTTTAGCGAAGAATTATTTGTTTGCATTGATTTCACTTGTTTTGGGTTTTCTTTATAAATTGTGGAAGAGAAGGAAGTTTGAATACACTTGGATTGTAAGTCCAGTCCTTGGTATTGTGATTACAATTATTTGGAAATTTTTGATATATTAACGTGCTAAGAATTTGGGAGGTGCTTGTAAGTGAGGATTTCCTTAGAGTGGTTGAACGAGTATATAAACGTCTCAAGGGAAGAAGTACTCGAAAGATTACCGAAACTCGGATTTGATATCGACGATAACGGCCCTGTTTTTCCTGTAACTGGTCCCATCGTCGTCGGTAGAATCGAAAAAGTCGAAAAACATCCAAAAGCAGAAAAGCTCGTCGTATGTAACGTTAATATCGGCAATGAACATAGAACGATTCTTACGGCTGATACATCCGTTGAAGCGGGTAAATATGTTTACGTTGCACTCGAAGGAAGTAAACTTGCAAACGGTGTTGAGATTCAAAGACGTGAAATGAGAGGAATAATCTCGGAAGGTATGCTCTGCTCTTTAGAAGAACTCGGATTAGCAGAAAAAAGTGAGCATGTGTACATGACGGACGAGGAATTACCAATCGGAGAGGATGTTATAAAACTTCTGAAATTGAGTGATTGGTACTTTGAAATGGAGATAACACCAAATAGACCGGACTGTTTATCTTACTTCGGAACTGTTCGTGAATTATCAGCTGGTTTAAAAAGAACTCCAAAATTTCCAGTTCCGGCTGTGAAATGTGATGGAAACGACAAAGTTGAAGTGATAATAGAATCGGACGGTTGTTGGAGATATACGGCAAGAGTCATTAGGAACGTCAAAGTGGGACCAAGCCCACTATGGTTACAGAAAAGATTAATTGCCTCTGGATTAAGACCGATAAATAATATCGTTGATATAACGAATTACGTTATGCTTGAGACAGGACATCCTGTACATGCGTTTGACCTTAAGAAATTAAATGGAAAAATCGTTGTTAGAGATGCTCAACCCGGTGAGAAAATGTTGTTACTCGATGGTAAAACTTACGAATTTGCTGGCGGAGAAGTACTCATAACGGACGGTGAGAAATTGCTTGCTCTTGGTGGAATCATGGGTGGTGAGGAGTCTGGTATATCCGATTCCACAACGGATGTGCTCCTTGAAGTAGCTATGTTCGATCCAGTTAGAATACGCAGAACATCAAGAAGGCTGGGAGTATCTTCGGATTCCTCTTACCGATTTGAAAGAGGAGTAGACTTCGACGATGCTCATTTCGTTATCGAAAGGCTTTCAGAGCTTATCCAACAACTTGCGGACGGTACACCCTCTTCAGAAATTGTCGATGTTTTTAAAAAGAAAATCGAGCAAAGAACGATATTCGTACCAAAACACTTACCAAAGAAGGTACTTGGTATTGAGATAAAACACATAGGTGAATACATCGAACCACTCGGTTTTGAAGTAGAAGAGCTGAAAGATGGATACAACGTGTACGTACCATCGTTCAGATATTTCGATGTTTCAATACCAGAGGATATAATGGAAGAAGTTGGAAGAATCCATGGATACGATAACTTACATTCCGAACCGCCAAGGATGCTCGCTATTGAAAGAGGAAGAAGCGAAAAGCAAAAGATAAGGTACGAAATAAAACAATTGATGACAAGTATGGGGTTCAACGAAGCTAATACACTTTCCTTCACATCGAGTAAATTGATTGAAAAATTAGAAATCAGAGGCAAAGGATTGCCTGTTAGTAACCCGATAATTTCTGATTTTGATACGATGAGACCGAGTATACTTTACGGACTTCTTGAATCGCTTTCTTACAATTACAAAAGACAAATAAAAGATGTAAAGCTATTTGAAGTTGGAAAAGTTTTCGCATTGCACGATGGCAAACCATACGAACAAGAGGCACTTGCGTTTGTTGCCACCGGTCGAGAATCCGACAACGATTACACAGACAAACGTACGATTACGTTCTATACGTTCAAAGGAATTCTCGATGAAATATTCATAAGATTCGGAGTGGAAGTCAGTTATGAAAAGGCTTCTATTAACGGATTCGTTCCAACAAGATGTGCATTTATAAAACTTGGGACAGAAGAAATAGGTTTTATAGGTATGTTAGAACCAGATATAGCCGATAAACTTTACGATGTGAAAGATGAGATATACGTTGCTGAAGTGTACGTCGAAAAACTTTACGATGCAGCTAAGGTTCAAAAAACATACAAGAGTATTCCTCAGTTCCCGTACATAAGAAGGGATGTTTCTTACCTCATACCAGTTGGACTTGAAATAAGTGGAATACTTGAAATTTACAAATCCAATCCTCTCGTTGAAGAAGTCGGCATAGATGATATATACAGACAAGTTGGTGAAGGACAGTACAGTGTAACAGTATACGCAAAATTCAGACATTCAGAAAGAACGCTAAGTGATGAAGAAGTTGATATAGCTCTTGAAGATATAAAGAAACAGATAAAAGAGAAATACGGAGTCAATCCAAGATTTTAAACACTTAAAATGAGGAGTTGATCTTTTGAACAAAAAATTCATTGCCATTTTTTGGTTGTTAGTCCTCACGTTTCTGTGGGGGCTGACGTTTCCAATACAGAAAATAGTTTTAACGGAAGATGTTTCACCTTTTCTGTACAATGCGATCCGATTTTGGATCGCAACTTTTTTATCTTCGCTCATATTCAAGAAATCTGACTGGAAGAGGGGCATTATACTTGGTGTCGTAATGGCTATAGCGTACGCAACTCAAACATGGGGGCTAACACTCACAACATCAACGAAAAGCGGATTTATAACATCTCTTTACATAGTCATTGTTCCATTCTTCTCGTTTTTGATAGAAAGAGAAAGGGTTAAATTAATTCAGATACTTGGTTTCATAGGTGCAACAGTAGGTATGTATCTTTTAAGTAGTGGTGGACTTACCGGATACAATTTCGGTGATTTCTTAACCACAATATGTGGTATAATGTATGCACTCCATGTGGTGCTTATAACGCACTTTTCGAAAGAAACGGACGAATATGCCTTATTAACACCTCAATTCTTAACTGTGGCAATTCTAAACACCGTATTCAACGTCTTTTACAAAGGTAGTTGGAATTTTTCTTTACCAGCAGTTGGTGTTGCTACATTCACCGCTGTTACTGCAACGATAGTGGCTATAATTATCCAAGCAAAGTATCAAAGAGTTGTTGGAAGCAACGTATCGGCACTTATATTCGTTGGTGAACCGTTGTTTGCTATGGTTTTATCGATGATTATATTGCATGAAAGAATAACATTAACTCAATCAATTGGTATTGTGATTATGATGGTATCGATAGTGTTGGGAGTAATTCAAGTTGAGTCTGAAAAGATTTTAGGGAGTGTGAAAGATGAGTAATGGTACAAAGGCAAAAATTGACTGGATTGAATACGCAAGGGGGTTAGCCTTGTTTCTTGTTGTATTTGCGCATTCGCAAATTCCGTGGAGGGTATTTGAAGTTATATCATTTTTGATCGTGATATTCCCATTTTTATCTGGATATTTACATAATGCAAAGTCTTTAAAAGATCTTATTAGAAAGCGACTTCCTTTGTTGGCAAGTTACTATTACATAGGTGCTATAAATTACTTAGTTTGGGTTTCCCTTGTGAGTGGTAACTTTAGAAAAGCAGACAACTTAACTTACCTAAAAAGCTTTGTTTTGGTTCAAACGGATAAATTCGACCAAATCCCTCTTGGTATCGTACCACTTTGGTATCTCGTTTTTCTATTTTTTGCCGAAATATTGTACTATGTATCTCGTAAAACAAAGCTTGTGATACCTGTTATCATCATTGGTATATTATCAAGATTCTATTTCCCGGGAAGTTTACCATTTAAGATAGATGTCGCATTTGCCGGGTTGTATATGTTTGAAATTGGTAGGCTTTTCAAGGAAAAAAATATCGAAATCAAGAAATATACAGCTTTACTCGCGATGATGTTTTGGTTAGCAATTAGTTTTCTTAACGGTGGAACAAACTGGAACGTTGATGATTATGGCAAAAATCCTCTTCTGAGTTTGCTGGGAGAAGTTGCCAGTCTTTTGGTTATCGTATGGATTGCGCAAAGTATAGATAGAATTGGCGTGCTAAAAAAATTACTTGGCAAATTCTTTAAAAACTTCTCAGATAACGCTATTTTCGTGCTTGGATATCATATATTACTTGGTGGAGTTGTAATTGCGTTACTATTAGCCCTTGGATTTGACGTTACTGAGGAAAATTTGAGAAATTACTGGTATATCACTTTCTTGATAATGGTATCAACAGTTTATGTAGTAATGAATATTTTGCCGAAAAAAGTCAAAGTATTCTTAACTCAACCACTCGCGATAAAAGATCTGTTTGAAGAAAGGAAGAGTAATCGATGATAAGTATATCCAATTTGAGTATATCTTTTCCACAAAAGACACTCTTTACTAATTTCAACGCAACGGTTTTTCCAAAAGATAGAATAGGTCTCATGGGGAAAAACGGTTGTGGTAAGAGTACGTTACTTAAAGCTATTGCAGGGATATTCAAAGATTACAGTGGAGATATCTCGTGTTCAGGTAAGGTACTTTACATGGACCAATACAGAACTTTCGATGGTTTCTCACCATTTGAATATTATTCAAAAGTTGCAGATACACCGGAAAAAGAGAAACAAGTTCGGAGTATTCTTAAAGGTTTGGGTTTCAAAGAAGAAGATTGGCATAGGGATATTTCAACGTTCAGTGGTGGTGAAAAGACAAGATTGCAACTTGGTAGGTTATTCATCGAAGAACCAGACTTCTTGTTATTGGACGAACCTACGAATTTTTTGGATATAGAGAGTATAGAATTTCTCAAAAGTTTACTGAACTCATTTAAAGGTGGATACATTATTATCTCACACGATAGAGATTTCTTAAGAAGCGTATGTAAAAAATTCTGGGAGATTAACAACGAAAAAGTATGGGTCTTCGATATGGATTTTGACCATTATCATATCGAACGTCAGAGGATTATGGAAACTCAGAGGCGTCAAATGGCAAATATACAAAGAGAAATCGAAAGGCTTAGAACGATAATAGACAGATACAAAAAATGGGGAAGGGAAAAATTCACAAAGCAAGCAAAGAGCAAAGAAAAGATGCTCGAAAAGATGCTTGATGAATTGGAAAATATGCCAAATCTTTACCTTGAGGAGGAAGAAAAAAAGATAAAGATACCAGAACCCGATAGCACGGGGTACATTGTGCTTCAACTTGAGAATGTCAGCTGGAATAACTTATTGAAAAACGTTTCGTTTACGATTTATCAAAAAGATAAAATTGCAATCGTAGGTCCGAATGGCTCTGGTAAGACTACGTTACTTAAGATAATAACTAATCAAGTATCGTACACAGGCAATGTGAATTATGGATACAAAGTGAACGTTGCATACGTGGATCAATTCGTTGACCAACTCGATTTGGAGAATACGGTTTTCGATGAGATATTCGAAGAGATGCCAGATAAACCAGATTACGTCATCAGAGCCTATGCAGGACGTTTCGGATTCAAAGGTGAGGATGTCTTCAAGCCCATCGATTCGCTGAGTGGTGGAGAAAGACAAATTCTTGCACTCGCAAAGATACTTTTACGCAAGCCAAATTTACTGATTTTAGACGAACCAACGAACCATATGGATTTAGAAACAGTAGAAGCTCTGGAAGATGCATTGAAGGAATACAATGGTAGTATAATAATCGTATCACACGATTTGGAATTGATAAGAAATGTGTGCAACAGATTTTTGAGTATAAAAGATGGGACTATTATCGAAGTCGATGAACCGATGTTTTTTGCAAAGCAAGTAAAAAAAGAAGAAAAGAAAAGGAACGTTGATTTTGAAGAGAAAAAGAAGCTTAAAAACCAACTCAAAAGTATGAAAAAACGTCTTGAAGAGCTTGAACAAAGAGAAAAGCAGATAAGTGAAACTATAGAAGATATAGATAAAAAGATGAATATCATCACAGATTATGTTGAACTCATGAAACTTACACAAGAAAAACAAACGCTTGAGGAAGAGTTACTTAATTTACTTGAGGAAACAGAGGACGTAAAAGAAAAGATAAATATCCTCTCAGAAACCTTAGGCGAACAAATTTAGGTGGTAGATTATGGAACATCTAAGATTTAAATTAGCAAAGGAATTTTCTTTCGAAATCTCACAAGAAGATGTACAATTCTTTTCCGAAAGCAATTTGACCTACTCCCCGCATTGAAATGCGAGGATTCTTTGTGCGGTATGTTAGCTT